>CAXTGN010000193.1:0-8695 GCA_964243455.1 uncultured Acidobacteriaceae bacterium | reverse complement strand
GCACGACCGCCGCGCCGACCCGCAGCGTCCTGCTCCGCACCGTGCTGGCGTGCTGTGTCCCGCTGACCGGCAGCAGATCGGACAGCAGCGCCGCCACTTTGCCGAACGGCGCGAGCGCGGCATACCAAGCCGTGACATAGGCCAGCTCGGGAGCAACTGCAGCGCCCTTGCCGAAGTCGAGCACGGCGACGCTCTTCGCCTCGCTCACACCTTCCTGGCACGGGCAGGCCAGCAAGCGCCGCACCCGCACCCGCACGTCGCCGAACAGGAAGCGGAACCGCACCGGGCTGTATCCCTTGCTCGCCAGCCTGCGCCCGCACGCCAGGCACGCGCGAGGGCACTCGCCCAAGGCGGCCACCTGCGCCGGCACGATCTCGGCCTGCAGCGCCGCCGTGAGCTGCTTCGCCTCGGCGAGACTGATCCCGAGATCAGCCAAGCCGGCCTGCGCGTCGCGCTCGATGCAGGCGAGTTCGGTCTCAGTCGTCATGCCAAGCTGCTGTTCCGTCACCAGCTTCACCCGCCATAACAGTTTCGACACAGCTTACCCTCACACCGTGAGCCCGAACCCTAACCTAATCGCCTCAGCCCCCCAGAACTCTGCATGCTCCCCATAGCCGGTCAGAATTGTCAGCGATGATGTGCCGTTGCTCATAGTTTCCTCCATTTGGTTTTTGCGTTGCGGTATCGTATCAGTGTCGACGCTTCAAATACAACTCAGATTGGCGCAAATACGCTTACCGGCAGAAGCGAGCGCCCTGGGTGGACTGTGCGCAGGATCGTTGGACACGGGCTGGCCATAAGTCGGTTGCCGATCTCAGCCGCTCCCGTTACAAATACAGTTGAACCGCTGGAGGATCTGGGGATGACCCGCGTCACCTATGCTGTCTTTTTGCTTGCCGCCTCGCCTGCCATGGCTCAGGAGCCGGCCAACTGCACGCCGATCAAGTTCGCCAGGGGAGCGTCGTCTGCAACAGTAACCGGCATGGTTGGCTCGGATGAGCCATTTCCCTGCTACACGCTGGTCACCGGCAGCGGCCAGACCGCCACGCTCAAGTTCAGGAAGACGAACGGGAATATGGCCTTCACCATCGACGACGTGGCCAGTGACCGCGATGCCTACACGTTCAAGACCGCGGCGAAGACCTACAGGTTCTTCGTGATTCAGAACATGCAGGCACCTCCTGCGCCCTACGCACTCATGGTGACTGTGAAGTAGCGAGACCGGACGTCACGGCGGCCCTCGCGCGGGCCTGCAGTGTCGGGTCGCCCTTCGTCAGAATAGCAAGTAATTCCCAAGACCGCGATGTGTTAGTTCAGGCATTCATCCGGGATAGGTTGTTTCATGGCGCAACACTTTCGCTTTCAAGATATTGGTTGACCAGTCTCCGCACAAGCGCGCTGTAATTGCTCACCCCGGGTAGGCGATGGTTTTTTCGGCTGACGGGGCGGAGAGGACGAAGCGCAGGACGTCGAGCACCGAGGCTTGGTTGGCCTTTGCGGTGCTGACGACGGTCCGGAAGGCGGCGTAGGTTTCGGCGCCCCACTCGCAGCGGAAGCCGTTGGTCACCTTGCGGAAGACCACGCTTGGGCGGAGGTGGCGTTCGGACACGTTGTTGGTGGCGGGCACGCTGCGGTTGGTGACGAACACGAACAGGTGCGCCCGGTTGGCGGCGATGCGGCGGCGCAGCTTGCGCCCTGGCTCGCCCAGCGGGACGGCTGCCATGATCCGGTCGAGCCTGCGGTCCAGGTCGGCCTGGTATTGCTCGAGGGTGCTGTCGGCCAGCCCCTCCGAGACCATGCAAGATCGTGGAAGGCTGGCGTGGTCGGGGTAGGGTGCGGGCTCACGGGATGAGGGTGGGTCGTTGGCGGAGCTGAAGTGGCGGGTGATGCTGGTGGCGGAGCGACATCCCGGCGTCATCACCGAGACGGAATTCGCCTGCATCGAGCGCGACGAGGTCGTCGGCTTGGCCGACCTCGGGCTGCGGCTAGACGAGGCGAAGCGGCTCACGGCGGCGTTGCAGGCCGAGATGGTGCCGGCGCAAATGGCCGTCCTGAGCGAGTGCCCGCGCGCATGCGAGGCGTGTGGACGCAGGCTGGCCGCCAAGGGGCACTACGGGGCGCGGTTCCGCTCCTTGTACGGCGATGTGCCGGTGCGGGTCCAGCGCCTGTTCGTCTGCCCCTGCCAGGGTGAGGGCAGGGCGAAGAGCGTCGCGGCGCTCGACTTCGGCGGCGACGCGGTGGCGCCCGAGCTGGCCTACGTTACGGCCCGGTATGCCACGCTCATGCCGTTCGGCAAGGCCGCGGACCTCTTGTCGGAGCTGTTGCCGATCAGCGGAACACAGCACGCCAGCACGGTGCGCAACAGGACGCTGCGGGTCGGGGCACAGGTCGTGCAGGCGCATGCCGCCGCGCGTGCAAGCGAACCTGCGTCGCCGGCGCCAGGTCCGGTTGTCGTCGGGATTGACGGCGGCTACCTGCGCCACCGGCACCGGACAGAGGGGCGCCGCTTCGAGGTGGTCGCGGGCAAGGTGATCGAGGCCGATGGTGGCCAGCACCGCTTCGCCTTCCCGCGCACGGGCCCGACTGCCACGGCCGAGGCGTTCCGGACGGCGCTCGCCGCGGCGGGCGTGAGTGCGGACACGCCTGCAACGGTGCTGTGCGACGGCGATGCTGGTCTGTGGCGGCTGCAGCGCGAGGTCTTGCCCGGGGCTACGGTCGTGCTCGATTGGTGGCACGCTGCCGTGCGCTTTGAGCACGCGTTGCAGGCGGCCCGCAGCCTCGGCACGGCTACCGCTGACGACAGGTATCTCGCGGAGGCGGCGGTTCGCGGCCTGGAGCGGGCGAAGTGGCGCCTATGGCACGGGCGCTGGCCCGGCTGCCGGCGCAAGCTCGCCGCCCTGCACCGCTGGGCAGAACGCAAGGCCGTGCGCGACGTCGCCGGCATGGACAAACTGCGCCAGCGTGTCGCTGACCTGCTGGGCTACCTCGAACGCAACAAGGCGGCACTGGTCCACTATGCCGCCCGGCGCCGGTGCGGCGAGCCGATCGCGACCTCGTTCGTGGAGAGCGCGATGGACGAGATCATCTCCTGGCGCATGGCCAAAGCCCAGCAGATGCGCTGGAGCCGGGCGACAGTGCCGGCCTTTCTGGACGTGCGCACCGCGGTGCTGAACGACACGCTCGAGGATGCTTTCCGCCAACGCCACCCTGGCTTCCGGCCCGCGAACGACGGCCATAGGCTCACCGCAATGGCGGCCTGATCGCCTTCCACGATCTTGCATGGTCTCCTTTCGGGCTCGATGGCCCCCAAGCTGACCGTTTCTCGGTCTGGGGCAGCGACGCTCGCCTGCAGCCGAAGACAGCGCTGACCCTTGCCATGGTGTTCCACGAGTTGGCGACCAATGCCACGAAGTATGGCGCACTCTCGGGCAACGCTGCCGGGAAGGTGGACATTGCCTGGCAGGTTGAGCTGACCTCCGAAGGTGATCGGATGCGGCTACACTGGCAGGAAAGCGGTGGGCCGCGGGTGTCGCCGCCAAGCCGCAGAGGTTTCGGCTCCCGCCTGATCGAGCGCGGGCTGGCGCAGGAGCTGGATGGCGAGGTTCACCTCGACTACGCGCCTGCCGGCGTGACCTGCCGCATCGTCATGCCGCTGGCGAAGATGAACGGCGGCTGAGGCATGGACAGCGTGCTCTCCGGCCGCCGCATCCTCCTGATCGAGGACGAGGTGATGGTGTCGTGGGCGCTGGAACAAGCGATCGTCAGCTTGGATTGCGTCGTCATCGAGCCTGCCGCCCGTATCAGCCAGGCTCTGGCAATGGTCGAGACGGAGGTTTTCGATGCAGCATTGCTCGACATTAACCTGAACGGCGAAAACAGCTATCCCGTAGCTGACGCCCTAATCGCGCGAGGCCTGCCCTTTGTGTTCGCGACCGGCTACAACAAGGACAGTGCCCCGCACGGCTATGAGGCTTTTCCAAGGCTGCAGAAGCCATTCTCCATACCGGAACTGAGCGATGCGCTCACGAAATTGCTGATAGCAAAGCCCCGGGCGCCCCAATGATCTAGGATCATTTCGACAGACGGACATTTAGCAGAGTGATATATAGATCCGAATTTCAATATCTGCACACTCTGCGAATCTAATAATGCAACGAGTTTCCATCTCATGCGCCAGGGCTTTTGGGGCCGTTGACCTTGTCGTCACCCATAAAGCGCTCGCCACTGGAAAGCATTTGTAAGATAGTCCAGAACCCGCGTAGTATTCGAGCTCGAGTGGACACGCCAAAAAAAAGGCGGCCTCCGAAGAAGCCGCCAAGTTTGGGGAGGAAACGTCCTGCAACGACATGCGCGTTGCAGGACTGAGGCTTACCAAGCGCGCCTCATTGCATAAACGATTGTTTGTGCGGCGCACAAACGCGATTTTGCACTGCACAAATTCCATACCTGTGCATCCACACTGGACCACTTCGTCGTCCCATGCCGAGCTGATGCAGCCTTCTGCTTGCTCCATCCAGGCAGACGGGTCCAAGCTCCTGCGATGTTCGCCGTCGATGAAGAAGCCGCCCATGCGATCCGCCAAGCCTGCCAGGATGGGGGAGAGCTGTCCGGTGTGGTCGAGCTGCGCCGCCGGTTCCCTGGCATCGCCGACAACGCGCGGGCCCGGCTGTGCTTGGAAGCAATCATGAGCTGGGGGCCGCCTACGCCCTCCCCGGAGCAAGGGCCAGCACCGCGCAAGGCACGCCCAAGGACACGGCGCAGGCAGGTGACGTAGCCTGCATTGCAGCCCGGGTAGATGTTCCACCATGCCAGTCGGGCATCTGATGCCATGGGACAGAGATTTGGCTTTCCATAACCGCATCTTCTGCGTTGCTGCGGTGCAGTATGGGATGGTCTGGAAGCATTCAAGTTTTCGACCCCGCGCGGCCATATGGTAGCATACCCATCTACCGACTTCAGCAAAGGCTTGAGGCAATGACCCGGTTCGAGATTTTGAGCGGCCTACCGCCTTACGGACCTATGGCGCTGCCGTTCCCCCCTGATGGCCGGCAAGCCTTCACAGAAGGCTTAGTTGTCCGCTTCTGGCCGGAAAACAAGAAAGCGTGGATCGGCAATTTCCAGCGAAGCTCTGTCATGGGATACGATGCCGTGCTTGCCCATCCAGATGGGCGCCAGATCATGGTGGTCGCAGGTGGCGCGGGATACGTCGTTGATTCTGAGACACGCTGCGAAACGCAACGCGACCTGTCGAGTGACATCGTATCTGCCAGATGCTTACCGGAGTTGGGTATCATACTCTTTGAGGACGGATTGCGGTTTGCAGCGTTGAAAGCAGGGGGCGAGGCCTGGGCAAGTGATCAGATTGCGTGGGATGAAATCCGCAACATTTCCATCGAGGGTGCTTGCTTGCGTGCCGAGGCCTACTCGCCGCTTGGTGACCGTTGGCATCCGTTCAGCCTCGACCTAAACACCGGCGAGTGCGCTAACGTAGTTTACCAGGCGGAGATGGGCACCGCGATCCAACTTAGGTGAGTTGGAGAAGCTCCATAATGGATATTATGAGAATCTTAAAACGGAACGAAGTATGTTCCACCTTGAGGTGCGCCGTGCCCCCATCCCCGACGAGTCTTGTTCCAGTCTATGAGCACATCAGAACCCGGCCGGTCCGCGGTCCTGATGCCCTGTCGACAGCCGTTGCCTGGACTCGGTTCGAACCGCACTCCTAGCCATCGTACTTTGAGGAGGCAGCAAGGCGCTTGCTAGGCTCGGAATATACTCACAAACAGCTTGAGCGTGCGTGACCAACGATGAGAGCCAGCACACTGACGCCAGCGTGCCTCCTCAGCCCCGCAAAGCTACAGGGCCGCGGCCGCCAGCCGGTAGCCGGCTCTGGTCGTTACCAGCAGGCGGGCGTCGGCGGGATCGGTCTCGATCTTCTGCCGCAGCCGGTAGACATGCGTCTCCAGCGTATGGGTCCTCACGGCCGGGTTGTAGCCCCACACGGCGGACAGCAGCCCCCGCTTGGTGACGGCGCCGTCGATCCGCATGAGATGGCGCAGGATGTCCGCCTCCCTGGCGGTCAGCCGGGTGCGGGGGACGCCTGGTGCAGCACCTGCGCCAGAGCCACCCCGACATTCCCATGCTGATCACGACCGCCCGGGTCGATGTGGTCACGGCAGAGTTCCGCGCGCGGCACAGGGTGGAGATGCTGGCCAAGCCATACAGCCCGGACAGCCTGATCGCGACGGTGGAACGGCTGCTCGGCGCCGCGCCGACGGGGTAGCGGGTGGCAGAGCCGTCCTGGAGCAGAACTGTCAAGGCAGGCGTTACCACGATTGGCACTAGGTAGTTTCCGAACCTACCGCGGCGCTTCTCCGTCGCATACAGACCGATCTGTCGCGGGCGCTTCTAGTATCCGCGATCGGTCGGGGTAGCCCCTGACGGATGTTTCCTCCCTAAACTCGGTGGTGCCCCCGGGCGCCACCTTCTTTTCTTTGTGCACCGCGCTTTGCAGGCTTGCTGCTGGCGGCTCGATACGACGGGCCGGTGCACGGTCTGGGCGCTTCGAGGAGGCCCGCCCACCCATGCACCAGATCAGTCCGGCACTCCCTGCCGAGGCCGTCAGGAACGGGGCGAACCCCCTCACTCCCCGGCAAGTGGCGCTGATGGGGCAGCTCGATGCCGTCGCCTGCCTGCAATTCGACCTGGACGCCGTCGTCTGCGAGGCATGCCGGGCCGCTGCCGAGGGCACCGGGGCCGGGATCGCCGGGGTGCTGCAATACCGGGCGGACGAGGACGCTTTCGTGCTGCAGGCCGGCGTCGGCTGGCCCGCCCACATGGTCGGGCGCACGCGGGTCGCGGCTGACCTGGGCACCACGGCCGGGCTGGCCTGGCTCACCGGCCAGCTCGTCCAATTTCGCCAACTGGACGCGACCGACCGCATCCGGGTGCCGGAGGCGATAGTCGGACACGGGGTGCACCGGATGGTCAGCGTGCCCATCCGGGGCGACAGCCAGAGGGCGTTCGGCGTGCTTGAGGTCGGCAGCGCGGACGCGGGCGAGTTCACGCGGCATGACCTGTCGTTCCTGCAAGGGATCGCCAACGGCGTGGGCATGGCGGTGAGGCTGCACGCCAGCCGGACGGAGCAGGCAGACCTGGCCCTGGAGCGACGCGCTGCCCTGGCCGGCCGGCTGCACGGTGCGGCGGGCCGCCAATGCTCGGCCGGCATCAGCTACCAGCAGGACACACAGGGCGGGGCCGGCTGACCCGTGGCAGCACCGGGCGTCCGTCTCATGTGGCCGCTGCAGTTCGACCGCTTCCTCCATGCCACCATCAGGAGGGAGCGCAATGGCATGGACCTGAGCGTGCTGTCCCTGCTGGCGCGGGTGGGCTACGACCCCTGGACTGAGGCTGCGCGGCTGGCGGCGCTGCCCAGGGCCGCAGCCGCGGACAGCCTGGCAGCCACGATCGCGTGCTTGCCTGGAGGGCTGCAGACACGCACCTATGCAAGGGCGGTCGCGCTCTGCCTGGTGCCACTGCTGCCGGACAAGGAGCATCTTGCCCCAGGCACTCCGGTAGCCGGCAGGCGCCAAGGCGGCGGCGTGAGTGGCCCACTGCTGGCCGGGGCCATGCTCAGTACGGCGCTGGCACTGGGATTGATGATCGGCACCACGGCCTGTGGCATCTCCCATGCACGCCCGCCAGGTGTCCCGGACGGTGCGTTGCCTGCCAGCAAGGTATCACCTGTGGAGCAACCGGTCTGGCCATTGCCCGGCGGACCCTGACCGACGTGACCAGGTGCATTCAGCGGCTGTTCGGGCGGCTTGAGCCACATTCCATCCGGTGCCGGCCGATGCCGGCCCGTCAGTCATCCACAACCGCATACCCCCGGAGGGCTGGCCCATGGGCATGATCCCCGTCCTGCTGCTGAACAATGATGCCGAGTTCCGGGGCATGGTGGCGGACGAGCTGCGATCCGCCGGGTTCGATCCCACGGAGGCCGCCACGGTCGCCGAGGCGGAGGCGCTGATGCTATGCGGCACGGTCCGGTTCGAGGCGCTGTTCCTGGACGTGAGCCTGCCCGACGGCGACGGACGCGACCTGTGCGCCAGGCTGCGCGCAGCCCGTCAGCACATGCCGGTGCTGATGCTGGCAGGCTCTGATGCCGAGGACGACGTGGTGCGGGGGCTGGAGGCCGGCGCGCACGACTACCTGGCCAAGCCGGTCCGGCCCTCGGTGCTGATTGCCCGGCTGCGCGCCCAGTTGCGCCACCACAAGAACAGCATGGACGCGGTGCTCACCGTTGGACACTGGCGGTTCCACCCGGCGCAGAAGGTGCTGCGCGACCAGGCGGGCAGGAGCACCCGGCTGACCACCAGGGAGGTAGGCATCCTGCGCTACCTGGTGCGGACGGAGGGTGGTGCCAGCCGACAGGGATTGCTGGCCGAGGTCTGGGGCTATAACTCGGCCGTGACCACCCACACGCTGCAGACGCACATCTACCGGCTGCGGCAGAAGATCGAGGCCGATCCCTCCAACGCCCGCCTGCTGGTGACGACCAGAGCCGGCTATCGGCTGGCTGCCGCGGTGACGTAGCATTGCAGCCTTGACGGGGCACGCCGGAGATGGCTCGCCAGATCGCCTTCTCGGTCACGCGCCCTCAAGCTGGACGTGAGTATATCCCGAGCCTGGCGAG
>CAXTGN010000192.1:1606-8708 GCA_964243455.1 uncultured Acidobacteriaceae bacterium | reverse complement strand
AAGAGGCCCAGCCATCGTCAGGACCCCCTGCGAGCACCACCTCGCAGCCCTCCCCGAGGAGATCTGCCGCGAGTGCGACGTAATTTTCCAAGGGCCAGCGACGTAATGCGTCGTCTCGAAGCACGTTTCGAGCTCCCGCAGGTACCAGCACAATCCGGGGTGTGCCTGGGTCTGGAGCACGTCGGGGCGGTGGGAGAGATGCGGGCAGCACCGGCGCGAGTTGAAAGGACGTCTCGGTGTCGGGCCGTCCGTAGAGCCGTACCTGACCTCGCAGCGTCCGCCAGAGCCTCAACCAGGTCCTCAGACGGCGTGCATGCGTTCCACGGAGGAGACTGGGCTCGTCCACCGCGATGACGTGAATCCATTGGTACAGACGCAGCACCGGCGCGATACTCTCGCTGGCAACCCAGTCGATCGTGAAGCCTGAGGCGTGCAGCTGGGCGGCGGCAGGGATGGCCATCATGACGTCGCCGACCGCACCGAATTTGACCACCAGAGCGCGTCTCGCAGACCCTTCTCTCTGCTCCGAGACCCGCGGCGGCGCTTCGGGGAATCCCGACTTCTTCCCTGAGCGAGGCTCTTTCATGACGGTGGGCCTCATTGCCCGATGCCGGCGCCAGGTTCTTTAGGCCAACGGGGATCTCGCAAGAACACGGCCTGGTGCCGCAGGACACTGATGTGAGCAAGGTAGCGCATCAACAGTTCATACCGGTTCGGCCCGAGAACGCGAAGCAGCCAACGAAGGAGCCGGTGTACGGCGGTCACACGCCGGTCCTCTGCCTTGAACTCACTCCATGTTGTCTTTGCCGGCGGAGCCGCCCCTTTGACCAGACCCTGCGAGCGCGCGAAATGTGCGAAGCTGCCCCCAGCCTGGAAGGGATCTGACGCTTCCCCGTCTTCCATGGTGAAACGCTCCTGGTGTGCGGCAAAGAGCCTTCGCGCGAGCCGTGTGATCGTCGTGCCATCCGAGAGACGATCGAAGCCGTAGGGCAGATCCTGAGCGGCGAGTCCGCCATGCGCCAAAACGGCTGCCTTATAGGTGGCGAAGAGTTCCTGCAGGTCCGGACGGCCTGGCAAGGTGAATCGATCCGTATTGCGCGAAAGCACATGCGGCTCCGATGGGTCTAGCCCCGAAAAATGGAAGAAGCGCAGGGGAACAGCAGCTCGGTCTGAGGTCTCCACACGATAAGCTATATCTGCCCGGAGCAGCGTTCGCTCATGGAGGTTCCAGTACGCCATGTTGAGGCCCGGGTCCCGCGAGATCACCACGCGATCAAACAGCCCCGGAGCGAGATTCATCCATTTCTGGTCCACGAACAGGCCGGTGCGTCCTTCGCTGAAGCCGATCTCGAGACACCTGTCCTCCCACCAGTCCAACAGGCGCCAGCTCTCCTCGGTGCGGCCCACACCGATAAAACCCAGGTTGTACGTTCCGTTATAGAGCAGGTCCTGCTCGGAGGGCGACTTACCGTCGGAGACCGGCGTGGTCATGTGGGGGGTCAGCACTACCGTTGCCACCTCGCCAAGGGTCGTAAACACAGGATCGAGCGCTTGGTACACGAAAATGTCGGGATCCAGGTAAACCAGCGAATCCAGGTTATGGCTCTTCAGCAGGTGCTTCAGAAACGTCGGTTTGACATTCGTATTCAGCTCGAGGATGTCGTATTTCATCGCGACTGCGCGCAGGTTCGGGATGCCGATCTCACTCAGCATGACAGGCGTGAAGCTCCGGTCGATGAGGAAGGGCGCAGGATCGTGGAGATCGGCGACGATCAGCACAAAGAAGCGCTGATCCGGATGCTGCCCGAGGTAGGAGCCGGCGAGGGTCCTTGCGAAGTGCAGGTAATTTGGCGAAACGATGGTGCAGCCTGCTCGCATCAGGTGCGGGCCGCCGGGGTGAGATTCAGCACGGCGCTAGTCTATCAAGTCTGCTGAGTCCGGCTCGTGGAGGGAGCGCCAAGCCCCGGTCCGTGGGTCCCATACCCGCACAGGCCGTGCAGGAGCGCCCACCGCGATGGTTCGGGGCGGAATGGCGCTGTTTACGACGGCGTTGGCACCGATCACGCACCCGTCACCAATGGTTGCGCCCGGCAGAACCACGACGCCATCGCCCAGCCAAACGTTGTCGCCGATGAGGACGGGTGCCGGCGAGTAGAGCGGGCGCGAGGCGGGCGGGCTTGCCGGATCACTCGCGTCGGGGCTGCCGTCGTAGCGGCCGTGCAGGTGGTCGGTGATCAGCGCATGGCTGCCGCAAAGCAAATGAGCGCCGACCGTAATGCGATCGAGGCAGGCGATATGCACGTTATCGGAAAGTCTTGCATGAGGGCCAATGCTCAGTTGCGGATCGAACTGCTGACCGGCGAACGCGAGCACAGCCTCCAACCAAAGGGCGTCGCCCGCGTTGAAATCCCCAGCGATCTTCATGTGGCTTAGCCCCAGAAGCCGAGGTGCACGGCCCGCGCGGAAGCCCGGTGCCCCAAGCCGTTTCCCGGTGATGCGGTCGCGGAGCCGCCGCTGCAGACCGCCCCCGGCCCGGGACATCAGCTGGGGCCAGCCATTGGCTTTTGCGAAAGCACGGGCGTCTGTCATGCGCTTGTCTCTGCGTTGTCCAGCCGGAGCCCAGGGTAGGTATGCGCTCCGAAGCTGGCCGATGCCTGAGTGCTCACGAGGAAGCGCCCGCGAGGGTGGCCGGGACACGGCGACCGAAGCGCGTTTTGCGGAGCTCACGGAGGTATTGCCAGGGTCTGGCGAGTGGAACATTCTTCGGCAGAAGCATGGGACGATCCCCTGGCCACCCGTAGAGAAAGACGGCGTAGACGAACCAATAGAAGGCCATTACGGGTATGAAGTCGAGTGCCCCGTCTGTAGCGGCCATCAGCGTATAGATCACGAGACCTTTCAGGGCGGCACGTTGTAACGGCGAGCGCACCACCCTCGGGTTGGCGATCAGGATGATGACTGGACTGAACATGATCAGCGTGAAGGCGATCAGACCCGAGATGCCCCAGTACTGCGCCGCAGAGGCATAAAGCACCTCGCCGAAACCGTACAGACCGGTTTGCGGAAGAAAACTGGTGCCCTTGGCGGCATAGACCTGATTGATACGCTCGCCACCCGTGACATCGAGAAGGAACTGCACACCCCCGCCCTGGTAGCTGATAAACAACACCGAGAAAAGGCTGAAACCGACGACCGTGCCGATAGCGATGAAGCGGCGCCGGGCGGCGCCCAGATACACGACCGGAAACGTCTCGATCTGCCGAACGAGCACGAGGGAAAGTGACAGGACCTCGTTGAAGATGAGGCCGACCCAGACAGAGCGGGACAGGGTCAAGAAGAGGGCCACTTTGACGGTACCCCGGCGCAGGCGCGAGGACTCCAGCTTGTCGAACAGGGGCAGCAGCAACAACGTGGCCACCCCGTACAGGTTGCCGTTGTTGTAGGTCGAGATCAGTTTGAAGAAGATGCCCCGTGCGATGTTCTTCGTGTTTTCGAGTTCACCGTAGTCGGAAGCATTCACAGTGAGGTAGGGCACCTCGATGAAGCGGTGCGCGACAGGGTGCAGGAAAAACAGAAAGATGCCCCACGCTGCCGCGTAGAAGACGCAGGCACAGAACCAGCGCGCCAGCTGCTGGCCGTCCAAACGCGGAAAAAATGGGCCGTAAACGAGGAGGAAAATCCAGGGCAACGCGGCCAAGCCAACGAAGGTGCTGAAGGCAAACGGCGGGTTGGAGATCCCGTAGAACTTCTCCGCGTACCAGGACAGCAGCTGAAACGGGATCAGCATGGCCACGACCAGCAGAACGCGACGTGGGAAACGCAAAGGAAACTGGAGAAAGCGCACCAGAAAAGCGGGAGGCGTGATGATGCCGAGCAGAAGGTAGCCCCATGTCAGCGGGAGCGGCCCCAACCGGAAACCACCCTTGGGAAACAGAACCAGGAAGACGGTCAGCAGGAGCGCGCCAAGCATGGCGAAAGGCGAACGGGCGTTCGTCCACCCTCTGTGCGGTCTCGGGATGACGCCGCTAAAACGCACCGCGTAGCCGCCTGAACATCGCACGGTATTGTGGTGTGCCCAGAATCCGCCACGCCAGCAACTTCAGGATCACCACCACAAAGGCAGCCAGCAACCCTCCCCCAATGGCGGCGTACTGGTACGGCTCGCGAGGGGGCCAGGCGCGGAACTCGGGCTGGATTGCCGGGTCAATGACCTCGAAAGCTGCATGCGAGAACTCGGCGTCCAAACGTGCAGCGCCATACTGGCCGTTGAGCGATGTGACGCGTGCGGCATGCCCCTGTACCTCGCGATTCGCGCGCTGCAGATCCAGGGCTGCCGTGGGGATCTTGGAAGCCGCGATGGGCGCGCCCACACCGTTGGTGCCCTGTCCGTTCTGCTGGCGTTGTTTCTGCCCTTCCAAGGCCGCAATCTGGGCCTTCAGACGAACCACGTCCGGATTCGTCTCGCTTTCGCTCTGCATCAGGGTCGAAAGTTGCACCTGCAGATTGACGATTTGACCCTGGAGACCTGCGATATTGCTGATGCCCACCGCTGCCTGGGTGTCGGGAGCTACCTCACCGGTCCTGATCTGATGAGCTGCGAACTGGTCTTCCGCCTTGTCGAGCGCCATCTGCTCTTCAACGAGCTGCCGGTCGAAAAACTTGCGGGTGACGGCCGACTGCGACTGCGCCATCTTGTCGCTGAGATCCTGCAGGGCATCCAGATAGGCGTTCGCGATGTTGGCTGCCTTTTGCGCATCGCGATCCCGCACGCCGAGGACAATAATTGAGTCGGCGCCCTGCGAGATGAACGTTACGCTGCCCAGAATGGCGCGCGTGATGTCCCAGCTTGTGGTTTGGTAGTACTTCATCAGATCGGCGCGCTTGATGACGTCATCCTCGACGCTGCGGCTTCGCAGCAGGCCGATATACAGATTGCCCGGGCCGCTTGCCTGAAAGATGGAGGCCAGACTGGCGGCCTCGGTATTGCCACCTTTCGGAAGAAACGTAGCGATGGCCACATAGGCAGGCTTGAGCGTATGGACGTAATACAGGCCGGCGGCTGCCACCAGCACAAAGGTGATCAGCGCCAGCTTCCACTCGGCCAACAGGCGCACGAATATCTCGACAAGGTCGACCCCACGTTCGCCCGTCTCCGGGTCCGTATGGCTCAGGTGTTCCAGAACGTCGGGTTCGTTCACCATTGCAGTGCCGGAGATCCTTTCCCCAAGTATACGAACTGGCATGCGGCAGGGGTCTGCCTACGTTTACGGACGCGAGATCAGGTAAAGTGTCGCGGCGCTGTAGCCGAAGCTGCTGACGATCCCTGCGAGGTCGACCACCCGTTGGAAGATCGCGCGACGATCCAGGATGGGCGGAACCACAATCGTGTCGCCGGGGAACACGGGGGCTTTGTGCACGTGGGCGTACTGTTCGCTCACCACAGAACCATCGGCGCGTAGGATGAACGCACGTTTCTTGTCAGCCTGGCGGTCGGGTCCACCGGCGCGGTGCAGGTAGTCCACCATGTGCCGCCCAGGATCGAAGACGAAGGCATTCGCGTTGTAGACCTGTCCTTCCACGTTCACCGAGGAAGGCACCCGAGGCACGATAAAGCGGTCGCCGTCCTCAAGTTGCAGATCCGGCACGCTCTCCAGGCCGAGGCTATTGGGCTTGAGGTCCAGCACAATGCGGCCGATGGGCTGGATCTGGCGCAACCGTGACACAGCCGTCCGCGCATCCGCCGCGGAGGCGCCCGCTGCGACCTGATCGGCGGAAGAGATAGCCCGCGCGGTGTTGTTGGCCGTCACCGCCGAGATCTGCGCATCAAGTGTGTCGGCGTACTCACGCAGCCGCTGTGTCTGCACACGGCGCACCGAGTCCCGCGTGAACTCGGAGGCATACAGGTAGGCATCCGGCGTAAACCCACCGGCCCGCGCGAGTAGACTGCGCAGGTTTTCTCCCGGGTGCACGCTGTACACGCCGGGGGCCTGGAACTCGCCTTCGAGCCGCACAAATCTTGTCTGCTGGGAGATGGGGACGCGGATGTCCGCCGTGGAGAACACGGTAACAACGTCACCTGGCTCGAGTTCGAGATTTTGTGAACCGTCGCCTTCCAGGAGAAGGCGGCCAATGTTGAAAGGGATAAGCGAGGTCTTCAGGTCCTTGGTGCTGAGCCGCTCGATCACGGCATAGCTCCAGTCGATGTCCGGCGCACTGAGGATGACGTCGTTTTGAGCGGCGAAGGTCGTGTTAGTCCCTGTCAGCGCCGAGCTCACGGTGGTACCGGCCTGCGTCACCGGGCGGGATCCGGTGTTCGGGCTTGTGCCGGCCCCCGTGCCGGTCGCGGCTACAGCACTCGTGTTCGCATTGTTCGCGCTTGTGTTGGCGTTGTTGCCGTTCGACGTCGTATCGGTACCCGTTGCGGAGGTCGGCGTTGTTTGATTTTCCAAGGCGCGCTGTTCGGCCGTGCCGTTGAGCTGTAAGGCGCCCTGGCCCTGCTGGGAAGACTGGCCCGCCGGCGTGTAGTCCTGCACCGATTGCCCAAGCTGGTTGCGCTTGCTCCAATAATTTCGCGTAATCAGCGCGGCTTTATCAGGAAAGAGGTCGCTGAGGTGCATACCGCTGTGCCATGTGTACCGGCCAGGGTTGGCGACGTTGCCCCGCAGGGTGACCGCGTTCCGGAAACGCTCGATGATGGAAGAGATCGTCAGGATGTCGCCGCTGCGGAGAACCTGGGAGCCGTTCGTGGACAGGTTCACGTCTTCCACGCTTCGCATCGAGTGCTCGTAGATGCGCTCCAGTCGCGCATAGCTGACGGAAGCGACGGCGGTCTCGCCGCCCGCCAGTTGAATGGCGTCGCTGATGCTGGTGTCGCCCTTCAGTTCATAGATAGCGGGCGTGTTCACGCTTCCGGCGACGGCGATCTGGGGACCGGCAAACGGGATGAAGATGACATCGCCGGAAGCGAGCCGGATGTCATTGGTTTTGTCGCCGTGCAGCAGTAGGTCGTACAGGTCGAAGTGGACGATAGTCTTGCCGTCGCGCCTGACCTGGATGTCGCGCAGCGACCCGTCGTTCGCTGGGCCACCGGAGGCGAAGACAG
>CAXTGN010000192.1:0-1596 GCA_964243455.1 uncultured Acidobacteriaceae bacterium | reverse complement strand
AGCGTTCAGCAGCGTGCTCAGGGAGCTGATGGAGTAGGTTCCGGGGCGGCGCGCCTGCCCCACAACGAAGACCTGGATGGAACGCAGGGATCCAAGATTCGCCGTTAAGGTGAATCCGCGGTACAGCCGGGAAAACTGGCGGGTCAGGAACTCCGATAGTTGCCCAAAGGGGACGCCGGCCACGTGTACCGGCGCGAGCCCGGGCACGTTAAGAGCGCCCGTACGGTCCACGGTAAGGTTGTACTGCAGATTGACCTGTCCCACGGTCTGGATGTTGACCGTATCTCCGGGGCCGAGCACGTAGGTGGGATCGACGGGCAGATCGCTTACGGGAGCAAAGGTGGTCGGCACACCGTTGAAGAGAGAGGCGCCAAAGATCGGCAGAATGCGATCGGTCGAGGTAGCGACAAGCTGCTGAAACTGGGTGGGGTCCTCCGCAACCGTGGAGCCTTCCACACCGCCGTTGCGCTGCGCGCTCGGATTTGCCGCCGCGCTGGCGCTGCTTTGGGCCGTTCCGGTGGTAGCGGAGGTTGCCGTGGTCGGAGCTGCGGAGGGAACGGCAGCAGGCGCGGCAGCCTGTGGAGCGGCAGGAGCTGCTGCGGCAGGAGCGGCCGCGGCCTGAGCAAACCCTTGAGCCGAAGGAGCCAGGACGCAAAAATTCAGGAGCGCCCCTGCGAGCGGTGAGCGCAAAATGGGGAAAACAAGCCTCGGGATGGTTCGATTCACGCCTGGAAATTCCTGCTGCGGCCCGCTGTCCACGTGGGTACACCTGGGTCGGGGAAGCGGTCCCAGTGTACCTTATCCGCGCTTAGCAATCCGTTTGCCGCGGCAGCGCCGAAACGGTCCGGCGGTCGACTACATCAACGGCCGCGCCACTTCGCATACAGCGCCGCACCGGCCGCTCCCACAACACCCAGCAAGGCTGTGGGGCACTCGGGGGAATGGATGCACCCTGTTTGCGCGCCCGCGCACGCCGGAAGCAGGAGGAGAAACACTGGAATGCCGTTTCGGAGGACTCGCCGCATGTGGAAGTGCATCTCCTGAGCAGATGATGATGGGGATCATATCACTCGGAATGCTGCACTTTTCTCTCAGCACACGATGTCGCACCCCGTAAACGGCGACGGAGGTCGGCCGTGACCTCGCGATGGCAGGGCAGGCAGAGCGTCCGGAGGTTGTCCAGATCGCACTGACCACCGCCCTCGGCGACAGGCAGGATGTGATCGGCGTCCCAGAGGGAACGCCTGGCATGAACCGAAGGGAGACCCCACATTGCAAGCAGCTCCAACCGGGCGCGCCCGCGGCTGCGCCTGAGCAGGTTCCAGGCCGCCACGGTATTGGTCGCACAGAGGGCGCAGACACCGCGGTCGCGCGCGAAGACCAGGTCTCGTACGTAACCTGGATCGGAGCGCAGCCGCCACTGGTGCACGCAGAACGGGGAGCAGAAGGTGCGACGGCGGGGCGCCAGGATTTCCAACTGACACCACCGGCAGATTGGCCGGCCATGTTCGCCGAGCCGGGACGCGGCCGTTCGCCGAACTTGGACGCCCTCGGGCAGGATCCGCGCAGGTCGACTGACCGACATGAAGGCAGCAA
>CAXTGN010000191.1:6893-8721 GCA_964243455.1 uncultured Acidobacteriaceae bacterium | reverse complement strand
TTCGGCTTACGGACCACGGCGCTGCTGATGGTGGGGCTGGTCATCTGCAATTTCGGAGATGTGGTCAGCGAGTTCGCCGGCGTGGCCAGCAGCACGCAGCTTTTCGGGCTTAGCAAGTACATCACTGTGCCTTTGGCGGCGGCCCTCGTGTGGAGCCTGGTCGTCTTTGGTGATTACAAGAAGCTGGAGAAGATCTTCGTCTTCCTTTCCTTTCTATACGTGGCCTATATCGTCACGGCGGCTCTAGCCCATCCGAACTGGAGCTTCGCCTTGCGCGAGACGCTGCGGCCTCCGCGGATGACGGACCTGCGCACCACCAGCTACCTCTTCCTGTCCGTGGGCATGATTGGCGCAACGGTGGCGCCCTGGCAGCAGTTCTATTTGCAGGCCTCGGTTGTAGACAAAGGCACCGGCAAAGGAGAGCTACGGTACGCGCAGGCTGACGCCGTCGTCGGCTCGATCTTCTCTGTTGTGGTAGCCGCCTTCATCGTGATCGCCTGCGCGGCGACGCTGTTTGCAAGCGGCCATCACACCATAGGCGATGCCGCCGATGCAGCAGCTTCGTTGCGGCCTCTTGGCGGCGACTATGCCTACCTGCTGTTCGCATTCGGCCTGCTGAATGCTTCGCTGTTTGCAGCGTCCATCCTGCCTCTTTCGACGGCATACACGGTTTGCGAGGCGCTCGGGTTTGAGTCCGGTCTGACCAAGCGATTTCGCGAGGCGCCGGTCTTTTACTGGCTATATACGGGGCTCATTGTCCTCGGGGCAACGGTGATCCTCATGCCGCGAATGCCGCTGGTGAAGCTGGCCGTGTTGTCTCAGGTCTTGAACGGCATTCTGCTGCCCGTCGTGCTGGTTTTCATGCTGATTCTGGTGAACCGTTCCAGTCTAATGGGATCTCTGGTGAACAAGCGGTTCTACAACATCGTGGCGTGGGGCTTGACGGGTCTTACGATCCTTCTCGTCACGGTGTGGCTTTACGGAACGATCACCGGGGCGGCGTAGATCGGCACGAAGTGAACCCTACAGATACTTGCCGTCCGCCAGGTCGCGAATCAGAGTGAGGTCCGCAGCGAGGAAGTCGAAGTCCGGGAGGCTGGCCAGGGTGGTCCAGCGCATGTCCTGGAAAATTCTATTGATCAGCTCTCCGGCAAAGCTGTCCACGCGGAAGAATTGAATCTCAATGAGAGCGCCGTTGCGGTAGTTGTGGCGAACGGTGGTGAGGCGCTGGCCGACAATGGCCTCGATGCCGAGCTCTTCGTTAAGCTCACGGGCCAGGGCGGCCTCGGCGGTCTCGCCGTTCTCGACCTTGCCGCCGGGAAACTCCCATTTGGAGCCCATGGGCTGGTCAGGACGGCGCTGGCAGACGAGCACCTCGCGGCCGCCTTCAAGGTCCCGCAGGATCAGGGCCGCGACTACATGGCGCACGGGCCTGTGTGCTGACCGTGGGCTGCCGTTCAGTTTGCGGATGGGACCTTTCACCTCGATTTCAGTGTAAGCCGTTAACAAGGCCGGTGCTGCGAGTGCCTTGGTTGATCCCCGAGCGACCTCGACGACCCCTGCCTGGTTTGCCCAGGATTTTCTCATAAGCAGCCTGTTACTTCTGCTTCTCACCTGCATCCGGAGCCTGTTCCAGGGGGTGATAAACGGGCCAGTTTTCGCGCGCGCTTCGCTCGGCCAGCGCTGGGGTGGGATTGATGGCGAAGGCCTGCCGCGCGACCGCAAGCATGGCGGCATCATGGACGGAGTTGCCGAATACAACATCCGGGGCCGTAACTCCGACCCCCCGTAGCGCGGTGACTTTGCCCTCGTCGGTGGGAACGTCAAG
>CAXTGN010000191.1:0-6883 GCA_964243455.1 uncultured Acidobacteriaceae bacterium | reverse complement strand
TCAAGGAGGCGGTCCGTGATGTTGCCGTTTTCGACGGCGACCCGCGCGGCGAGGACTCGATCTGGCGGTATGTTGAAGCGGCGGACACCTTCCTCGATGACCCAGTCGTTGGTAGAGCTAACGGCCCAGATTTCGGTGCCGCGCTTCTGCAGCGTGGTCACCACTTCACGGAGCTCCTTGAAGATGTGGGGCTCGATCTGGTCCCGAAAGAAGTTTGCGGCGGAGTCGCGGAGCGCTGCCTCTTTTATCCCCGCATAGACCTGCACCATCTGACCGCAGATGGCCAACTCGGATACAGCCCCGCGCTTGTAGCCGTCATATCGTTCGTTGAGCCACGCGACCCTCTCGGGGGAGAGCAGGCCTGTGTCGATGGTCCAGGTCATGAACGACGAACCGGCGTCGCCGGACCACAACGTACCGTCGCAGTCGAAGACGGCGATCTTGGGGGATAGGGTGTCAACTTCCGTGAATAGTTCCTGGGTGCTGAGGACGCGGGGTGTTGCGTTGGACAACAGAGACTCCGTGGGGGCTTGATGCCGCTCCCGTAGTAGAACAGAGCGCGTGAGATGTGCCCTCGGTGAACGGATGAGGTATTTGCTAATCTCCGAAGTAGAGGGAGAGCGGCGTCATGGAAAGCAAGGCCCCGAAGCTGTTTGTGGTGATGGGTGTGAGCGGGTCAGGGAAGACCACCATCGGAACGTTGCTGGCGAAACGTCTGGGCGGGATCTTCGCCGACGCGGATGACTACCATTCGCCGCAGAACAAGGCGAAAATGGCTGCGGGAACGCCGCTAACGGACGAAGATCGGGCGCCCTGGCTGGCGACGCTGAACCAGCTGCTCCAGGGGTGGGCAGAGAAGGACCTAGAGGGCGTGCTGGCGTGTTCGGCGCTCAAAGAGAATTATCGGCAAACGCTGAGCACGGGGCTACCCGCGGGTGTGTTGGCCTACGTCTGGCTGGACGGGTCGCCGGAGATGATTGCGGCACGTCTGCAGGCGCGCAAAGGCACCTTCATGAACCCGGCGTTGCTGGGCAGTCAGATTGCGACTCTGGAAGCGCCAAAGGACGCCGTGCGGGTAGTGAACGACAAGGCGCCGGACGCCGTGGTAAGCGAGATCGTGGAGAAGCTGGGGCTGGAGGCATAACGGGGTCGTCTGCTGACCTTCCCTCTGCAGAGCATGTAGTGGGGCAGGGACTATAGCGCCTTAATGGGCACCCGAGGGTCCTTTACCTGGGCGAACTCGCTTGAGCATCCAGACAACGAGGACGCAAAAGAAACACAGCAGCGACAGCCAGCGGAAGACGTCGACGAAGGACCAAAGGGAGGCCTGGCGTTGTAACTGGCCGTAGAGATCGACCTGGGCCGCGCCACGCGCATTCGCCGGGCCAAAGTAGCTCGTCAAACTCTGCGTGCTTCCTGACAGGGCGTTCTGGAAAGCCTGCCCGGTCCGGGGTACAGCGTTGGTGATGTCGTTCTGATGGGCGGCCGAGCGGCGCGTGAGCAACGTGGTGGCGATCGAAATGCCGATGGATCCGCCCACGTTGCGCATGAGATTGAACAGCCCGCTGGCGTTGCCGATCTGCGTGTTCTTCAGTGTTCCGTAGGCGGCCGTGTTGATGGGTACGAACACAAAGCTCAAACCGAACCCTGTGATGAGGATGGGCAGGAACAGCGTCGTGGGCGAAAGACCGAGTGTGACGTTGCCGAAGTAGAGCGTCGTCATTCCAAAGACAATGAAGCCAAAGGTGAGCAACACGCGGGAGTCAACTTTGTTGGTGAGTGCGCCAATGACAGGCATGCCGAGAATCGCGCCCAGTCCTCGAGGAGCGACAGCCAGACCGGCAGTAAAAGCCGTGTAGCCGAGCAGCTCCTGATAGAAGAGTGGAAGCACTGTCACGGTGGAGTAAATGCCGACCCCAAAGAGAAAGATGAGGATGCAGCCAAGGAAGAAGTTGCGGTCCTTGAGAACCTTGAGATCCACCAGCGGGTTCCTGTCATACCAGGACTGGTAGAGAAACCAGATCAGCGCGACGACGAAGGCGAACGTGGCCCAACGAATCCAGATAGCGCCAAACCAGTCGACCTCCTGCCCTTTATCCAGAATCACCTGAAGGCAGCCCGTCCAGACACAAAGCGTGGCAAAACCGATCTTGTCGAAGGGGGCCACCTTGGCATTCTTGATGTACGGAGGATCGTTCACGTAGCGGCCGATCATAAACAGGGCCAGCGCGCCGACCGGGATGTTGATGTAGAAGGCATAGCGCCAGGAATACGTGTCGGTCAGCCAGCCGCCCAACGTCGGTCCTAGTACCGGGGCGACGACGACGCCGAAAGCAAAAACGGCTAGAGCCTGGCCGCGTTTGGCGGGCGGAAAGCTCTCGAGCAGGATGGCATTCGAGAGTGGCTGCAGAGCGCCGCCGCCAGCACCCTGCACGACACGGGCCAGCAGCATGAGGCCGAGTGTGGGCGCGGCGCCGCAAGCGAAGCTGGCTACCGTGAAGATTGTTACGCAGGACATCAGAAAGCGCTTGCGGCCGAAACGCAGGGAAAACCAGTTGGAGGCCGGCAAAACAATCGCATTGGCAACGAGATAGCTCGTAAGAACCCACGTTGCTTCGTCGTTGGACGCTGAGAGCGAGCCTGCGATGTAGGGCAGCGCGACCGAAGCAATCGCCGTGTCGAGCACCTCCATAAACGTAGCGAGCATCACCGAGGCCGCAATCAACCAGGGATTGACGCCTTTGGTGACCTCTTGTGGCGCCTCCGCGGTCACGCTATCGGCAGAAGCGGGGTGTGCCTGTGTGGCGGCAGCCATCAGCGGGTGCTCCCTTTGGGAATGCTCTCAGCGGTCTATGCCGCTTGGATGCAGTTGGCCGGGGAGTACACAGGCTTACGCGGTCTGGGGCATCGAGGATGCCGTCCCCCGACGCGGAAAGTGTCTCTTGAGTCGAAGGAACGGCTGTTCGAGAACGACAAACGAAAGCCATGCGGCGAGCACCGTGACGGGAAAGGCCGTGACCAGGCGAGCGGTCTGGTACACGAAACCGGAGCTTGTGTGTGTCAACAGCCCGCCGATGTAGTCGAACAGCGGTTCCAGCAGGATATGGAGCACATAGAAGCCGTAACTGATGCGGCCCAGGAAGCCGAGGGCAGGCGTACTGAGCCATCTAGTGACAAGGCCGGGCTGCAAACTCAAAGCGACAAGGGCCACCGCCAGGAGGTCGACCGCGGGGAGAACAGCGAGGAGGCTAAGGCGGTTGCCGAGCAGCAGGGTACCCGTGTGGGCAAAGGTCAGGAGAATAAGCGCCAGAGCGAGGGAGGCAGTCAGCGCGGATTTGTCCTTGAACGACTCCTGCCTGGGGCCGCCGCCGGGGATTTCAGGGGTCCGTCGACTTTTCTGCGCTTCCCCCAGGATGACAGCGCGTTCGGTAGGCCGGCGGTAGAAGGCGAGCGCGCCTCCCAGGGCGAGCGCCCCGGCCCGTGTGGGTAGGCAAATGGTGAATCTCTGCAGCGTCGCGGCCGAGGGAAGGTGCGGCGCGAAGAGCACAATGCGAAAGGCGCAGCTAAGGACGAAGACCCAAAGACACAGGTGCAGCGCGCGGCGCGGGGTGGGAACAGCCAGGAGCAGAAACGGCCAGAGAAGGTAAAACTGTTCCTCGATAGCGAGACTCCAGAGATGGTAGATCGGTAGCGGCGGCGGCGTATGCAGCGCGGTGTTGACGAGAGGTGGCACGTTTTGCAGGAATCCAGCGTAGACCAGAAGCGGCTTGAGAGCGGAAAAGCTCGCTCCTGACAGCAGCGCGCAGGCGGCGCAGGCAAGCAGCGCGGCGATGTACAGGGGCAGGATGCGCAGGGCACGGCGAGCATAAAAGGTCCGGAGACCGTGGGCCGTGTAGAGGTCGTCGGCGAGCAATCTCGTGATCAGGAAGCCGGAGAGCACGAAAAAGATCTCTACGCCTATCCAGCCTGCCTGGCTCAGGTAGCCGAGCGCGCGGACGAGTGGATTACCGGACCGCAGGCCACCGCCATAATGAAAGAGGTAGACGAGCAGAATGGCGACACCCCGCAGACCGTCGAGCGCGGCGTCGCGAGGCTGCGGCAGAGATGACTGAGAGGGAACGGCCATTCACGGTAAGGCTAGGTTTGGCCAGCTCGTTCGTCAATCGCACCGTGCTGAAGGATGCTCGCGGCGATCTGCCCAGAGCGCATCCAAGAAGTGCTGGGAATAGAGAGCCATGCCATTAGTTCGTGCCTGTACTCACTGTGGGACCAGGAACCGTGTCACCGCCGCTCACCTGGCGGACACGGGGCGGTGCGGAGCCTGCAAAGGATCCCTGGACCCACTCAACGAGCCCGTAGCGGCAGACATCAGCCTGTTCGATGAGGTCGTGAAGGACGCGCGGGTACCTGTTCTGGTGGACTTCTGGGCGGCCTGGTGCGGGCCCTGTCGCACGGTGGCGCCGGAGGTGGCGCGTACGGCCGCTGCCATGGCAGGCCAGGCGATCGTCCTGAAGGTCGATACAGAACAGCAGCCGCAATTGTCGGCCCGGTACAGCATTCGTGGTATCCCGATGCTGATGATCTTCGCTGGCGGCAGGCTGGTACAGCAGCAAACCGGAGCCGCAGGGCACGAGCAGATGATGGCTTGGCTGCGGGCCGCTCGCGCCACCGCCTAGGCGGGCTGGCGGGCGCAGGGCGTCGATGCATCGGTGAATTGATGCCCTTGAACAAACACTAAGCCCGCCGCTGCCTTCCAGGGACGAAGACAGCGGTGGGCTGTGTCGCTAGCCTGCCTGTTTCGCCATAGCCCCGGTGCCATGATCGGCGCCGCAAGTGCCGCTCGCGACCCAGCTGGTGACCGCTAAGGTGGACGCGTCCGACGAGAACGTTCCAGTCGCCGTCACGCTGTTGTCCGCCGTGGCGTAGGTGAAGGTGAACGTGCCGCCGGTCACCTGTGTGTTCGAGATCGGCACCGACGTGGGGAAGCAGGGATTGTTGGGCAGGGTCGCCGTGCCCGAGAGTGTAAAGTTGCCGTCCGCGTCAGAGGTCGGCGATTGGCTCAGGGCGGCGCTGATGGTAGCCACCTGACCGTCCGGGTCCGAGAAGGTGCCGCTATACGTTCCCGCGATCGGTTGGAAAGCTTGTGCCGTCGCCTGCACCTTGGCCGTGAGGGCGCAGGCACCGCCGGAAACACTGTAGCTTGCGGAGGTGAGCGACTTGCCGTCCGCCGCGAGCGCGCCGTTGACAGTGAGGGTGCCACCCGCGAAGGAACCGGTCAGCGTGACATCGTTCTTCGCGTCCGCGGCACCTGAAAGTTCGAAGCTTGTTTTAGGCGAGATGCAGCTGGTTGCGGCCTGGGCGTGCACGATGCCGGTGGTCTTGCCTGCCTGCGTGCTGAACTCGCCGGAGATGGCCGAAAGTTGCGCCGCCGCGCCCGCGGCGGAGCTGATCTGCCAATTGCCCGTAGCCATGGCCGCCGTGGGGGTGGTAGTGACCGTGCCGTCATCGGAGCAGCCCACAAGCAAAGCAGGAAGCGAGAGGCTGGCGCAGACAGCTGCAAGGAAAGTGGACTGACGCAAGGACATGGGGAAAGCTCCGGCCCGGTGAAGTCGCTGGGAAATCCAGGGATGACGTCAGTATGGCGGACAGCGGCGATCCGTACCATTACCTGAAAGCGTTACTTGGGGGCGGCGCTGCGCATTGGCGCTGCGCCATCGCGGAAGGTAAGTTAGCCGCCAACCCCAGCCACCGCGGAGCGCCAACCCCAGGCAACGCGGAGCAGCATCCCCAGCCACCGCATAGCGCCACCCCCAGCCACCGCGGAGCGCTAGCCCCAGCAACGCTCTGCAACTCTTGGTGAATCAGAGCATCATATTGATTGACAGTAACTCACTCACATGCGAGAGTGGGAGAGTCAAGGGTTTGCGGCAGGGCAGCAAGGGCTTTAAGACGGAGGAGCAAGGCAATGGCAAAGATTATCGGCATCGATCTCGGCACGACGAACAGCTGCGTAGCCGTGATGGAGGGTGGCGAGCCGAAGGTGATCGCGAACGAAGAGGGCGGTCGCACGACCCCGTCCATCGTGGCCTTCACAAAGAACGGCGAACGGCTGGTGGGGCAGGTGGCCAAGCGCCAGGCAATCACCAACCCCGAGAACACGATCTACTCGACCAAACGGTTCATGGGACGTCGTTTCAACGAAGTGAACGATGAGATGAAGATGGTGCCGTACAAGGTCATCCAGCAGGGCGACCACATCGACATCGTGGCGCAGGGCAAGGACTACACGCCGGCGCAGGTCTCGGCAATGATCCTGCAGAAGCTCAAGAAAGCCGCGGAGGACTACCTCGGCAGCAGCGTGACCGAGGCAGTCATCACGGTTCCGGCGTACTTCAACGACGCACAGCGTCAGGCGACCAAGGATGCAGGCAAGATTGCCGGTCTCGACGTCAAGCGCATCGTCAACGAGCCGACGGCGGCAGCGCTCGCCTATGGTCTCGACAAGAAAAAGGACGAGACGATCGCGGTCTATGACTTCGGCGGCGGTACATTCGACGTATCGATCCTCGAGGTCGGCGACGGTGTGATCGAGGTGAAGTCGACCAACGGCGACACCCATCTCGGCGGCGACAATCTCGACCAGCGCATCGTGGAATGGCTGATCTCGGAGTTCAAGAACGAGTCGGGTCTCGACCTGACGTCGAAGGGCAACGAGATGGCGCTGCAGCGGCTGAAGGATGCCGCCGAGCGTGCCAAGATCGAGCTTTCGACCGCGCAGGAGACGGAGATCAACCTGCCGTTCATCACGGCGGACGCCTCCGGACCGAAGCACCTCGTGCGTACGCTTTCGCGCGCCAAGCTGGAGTCTCTGGTGGATGACCTA
>CAXTGN010000190.1:2398-8722 GCA_964243455.1 uncultured Acidobacteriaceae bacterium | reverse complement strand
CATAGGCTCCTCTTCGATGGCTACGGTTTTCATCATAACGGCTGTCCGGAGCCGCCCGACGTGACCCTAAACCGGAGCCCACTTGCACGTAAAATCAAGGTGTATGGGATTTTCCGAACAGTTCGATGTACTGGTCGTGGGGGCTGGCCACGCCGGTTGCGAGGCGGCCGCCGCAGCCGCACGGATGGGTCTTCGCACCGCCCTGTTCACCCTCAATCTCGACCTGATTGCTCAAATGTCGTGCAACCCGGCCATCGGCGGCGTCGCCAAGGGCCATCTCGTCCGCGAGGTCGATGCGCTCGGCGGCATTATGGGCGAGGTCGCCGATAGTTGCGGCATCCAGTTTCGCCTCTTAAACACCTCGCGCGGCCCGGCCGTCTGGAGCCCCCGCGCCCAGTGCGACAAGGCGCTTTACCGCGTCCGCATGCGCCAAAAGCTCGAGTCCATTCCCGACTTATTCATCAAGCAGGCAGAGGTGGTGGATGTCGTGGTGGAACAGGGGTCAGGGGCCAGGGCTCAGGGCCCGGGAGACACCGATACAGGAAGCCACGATGCGGAAGTACACGTCCCTGCCTCTCCGAAGCCGCGCATCACCGGCCTCAAGCTTCGAGACGGCCGCACCATACATGGGCGCGCTGTGGTGGTTACCACGGGGACCTTTCTGAATGGCCTGATCCACTGCGGAGAACAGCAATACACTGCAGGCCGCTCCGGTGAGCCCGCCAGCGTGCTGCTCGGCGAGTCGCTCAAGAAGCTCGGCCTGCGCGAAACACGCCTGAAGACCGGCACCCCGCCCCGCCTCGACGGCCGCACCATCGACTGGTCGCGCTTTGAGGAGCAGCCCGGCGATGCAGACCCGACACCTTTCAGCTTTCGCAGCGCACCTGCGGAGGGTGCCGCTACGTGGACGCCACCGCTGAAACAAATCTCCTGCCACATCGCCTTCACCACGCCTGAGACCCTGGCGTTGATCCGCGACAATGTCCATCGGTCTCCCATGTTCACGGGGCAGATCGAAGGCATCGGCCCACGCTACTGCCCCTCAATCGAAGACAAGATCGTCCGCTTTCCCGATAAGACCCAGCACCAGTTCTTTCTGGAGCCGGAAGGGCTGAATACGCACGAGGTCTACATCAACGGCATGTCCACCAGTCTTCCAATGGACATCCAAGCCGCCATGGTGCACAGCATCCTCGGCTTGGAAAACGCGGAGATGCTGCGCCCCGGGTACGCCATCGAGTACGACGCCATCGATCCTACGGAGCTGGACCGGACTCTCAAGGTCAAAGCCTATGAGGGCCTCTACCTGGCCGGTCAGATCAACGGCACCAGCGGATACGAGGAAGCCGCCTGCCAGGGACTCATGGCCGGCATCAATGCCGCGCTGTATGCACGGAGGCAATCAGGCACGTTCCTCAGCCCCCAACCCCCTCCCCTGGCCCCTGCCTCCTTCACTCTCGACCGCACGGAAGCCTACACCGGCATCCTGATCGATGACCTGATCTCCAAGGGCACGGATGAGCCGTATCGCATGTTCACCTCGCGTGCGGAGTTTCGCCTCCATCTACGGATCGACAACGCCGATATACGTCTCACCCCGCACGGCCGCGCGCTGGGCCTTATCGACGACGGTGCCTGGGCAGCCTTCGAGGCCAAACAGGCTCGCGCCGCTGCCCTCAACCGCCTTCTCGACGCGTCCAAGCTCACCGAAGAGGAGGCTTCCGCCCTGAGCGCTCGGGAGTCTGAAGAGCCAAGGGAGGAGTCCCTCTCCTTTGTGCAGCGCAAAGAACGGGCCGCTGACGGTCCGAACGGCCCCCAACCATTCGCTCGGGGCGACAAGTTGGCGCAGCTCCTGAAGCGGCCCACGCTCCACCTGGAAGCCCTGCTGCCGTTCCTGCTTCCACGCATGATGCAGGTGATTGAACTGGCCTCCTGGGTGAAAGCCATCTTCGCGGTGCAGGAGGCCGGGATAACGGACCTTCCCGCCTGGGTACGAAATGAGATGAAAACCGTGGAGACCGCGATCAAGTTCTCCGGCTACCTCGCGCAGCAGCAGCGGTCGATCGATCGTCTGAAGCGGGACGAGGGGCGCGCCATCCCGGACTGGTTTGACTACAACCGCGTCTCCGGACTTTCGCGGGAGATGGTTGAGAAACTCGGACGGGTTCGACCCTCCACGCTTGGTCAGGCCAGCCGCATGGCCGGTGTTACCCCTGCTGCGCTCTCACTGGTTCAGTGCTTTCTGGAGATCCAGGCTCGCGGCCGGACGGCTTGATGTTGGCAGATTCGTAATACCTGAAGTAGGCCTTGAAGGTGCTGTTGCTTAGATTGGTTCTCTTTGAAGTGCGCTTAGCGGCTCCGAATTGAACAAAGCCATCATCCTGAGCTGCGCGAAGGACCTCAGTATTCTGTCGAGCGACTTGGCTGCCCGAAGCAAATACCGAGGTTCTTCGTTGCACTCAGGATGACGGCTGTATTTTTAACCGAAGCGTCAGTGCACCAGCGCCGGGAACTCCGCCCACTCATGCATCCCGTGCTCCAGAAGACCTACTCCCTGCAGGAAGTGGATGGTGCGTCGTGCCCGGCCGAAGAAGACGTAGTGGCATCCACGCATCTTCGTTCGCTCGAAGGCTACTGGACCTCCGCTGTATTCCAGTGTGCAGTTGATCAGCACGCAGTCGGCATACAAGGTGTCGTCAATGGTCAGGACTTCGCCCTCAAAGGTAGTGTTCTGTACTGTCTGCAACGTGCCCTCCAGAAAATCACGTAAAGGTCACGCTCGAACCGACCACTTACCAAGTTACGCCCTCGCCCGCCAACCCGCGCTTCCTCTTTCGGTGTATAGACGCGACCGGTCAAGCTGGTCACGGTCCGGCGGTCTCTAGAACAAGCGCCGGACAAATCTGCCCAGCGCTGTATCTCGTGCCCTGCCAACAAGAACGCGCTAGTAGTTGTAGTTAATCTCTTCGACTTCCTCGACACCGTACCGACGAAGCAGGTTGGGCAGATTTTGCGAGAAAGCCGCCTTCGGCATCACGGTATCGCAGCCCGCCTCGACAGCCTTCGCTTTCAGATCCCCCTGGATCGAAGAAAGAAATCCGATGATTGAAGCCGATCGCTTCAGCTTGGTCTTCAGCTTCGGAATCAGTGTCAGCGGCTTGGCATTGGCATTGTTAAGGTCGAAGACGATCAGCGCCGGCTTGTTGATCGCTTCGCCGCTGGTCAGTTCTGCGATCGCTTCCTTCTCGTTCTTGATAAAGGCGACCTTTACCCCCAGCTTGCGTGCGGTCTCCTGCACCTTGGCGGCGATGAACAGGTCCTCTACAAACAGGTAGATGTGGGTCTGCGCGTCGTCCGGGATCGGCACGGGCCGCGGTGCGTTGTAGTCGATGGGCTGGCTGTCCCCGAACTGCCGGTGCCCACGACGCCCACGCATCTGGATCGTGGAAGGGGGAGCATCGCCGAACTCAGGAGTGATCTCGCGATAGCTGTGGTCCATGGGACCCACAAAGCCGCGATCCTTCCCGCCGCCTGGGCTCTTGGTCTTTCTACCCTGGTGGGTGACCAGGTTGCCGAAGTTATCCGGACGGCCGCTTTCCCGACGGAAGGGTCGATCGAAGCTTCGATCGTTGCGGAACGGGCGCTCGCCTCCACCGTTGCCGTTACCGTTCCCATTGCTTTCTGGGCGAAACTCGCTGGGACTCGCTTGTCCCGGGCGCCGTTCACGATCCCGAAATTTCTTCTTCCAGCGCTTTCCCTGGCCTTGTCCTTGCCCTTGCCCCTGGCTTGCTCCCGGGCCCTGTCCGCCGTTTTGTGGCTGCTGGCCAGCGCCGTTGGCAGAGGGTTTGCGCGTTACCTGCGGCCCACTGGAAGCCGCCAGGGCCAGGCTTTCGCCTTCCATGACTACGGGGACAGGTGCACCAAGGGGAGCGTCCGTACCCGCGCTGTCAGATCCGCCACTCTCCGGAGTACCCGCGGTGACTGTGGCCGCTTTCTTGCGCTTGCGGCGACGCCGGCGGCTGCTCTTACTTTGGCCCATGCCGGGTGCGGATGTTCCGCCCGCAGCATCGCCGTCCCCCGCCTCAAAACTGTCCCCTTCGAAGTCGCCTTCGAACGCCTCGCCACCGCTCTCCTGCGAGCTCTCTATTACGTTTTGTTCTGACATTTCCTGTTACTTCCCCTTGCCTCTACGGCGGAGCAACACAGAACCACGCTTTCACGGACAACACCGCATGCGGTGTGGGCGTGAGCCTGACTCCAGGTAACCCGATTTTTAATGGCGCTCAAGCGTGTTGCTCGCTCACTTCACTGCATTCAGTCAGCCTGAATGGAAACGGAACAGCTCATCTCGATACACGCCCGGGACACGTTTCACTCCGGGCTGCGGCGTACAGGTCCCAGCCATTGAAGTGCGATCGTCGGCTCCATGGCAAGCCAGCACATACGATCACGCTCTTGCCCCTACATGAATACCGGAGGGTGTTGTAGTTTGCGCTTGGACTCGGCGACCGGCCAGTGTGGGATCGGGTGCACCTGCCGAAGAACTCGTACCCACAAATCCTGCCGGAGCGTCGCCGTACGGCTTCCCGAAATGGCGACTAACCTAACGGAACATATCCTACGACAGTTTCCGCCTGAGAGCAACTAACACCTAAGCGGGAGCTGGCGGGAAACGACAGCTGCCGGAAAGACCGCAGGCCATCCCCCCTCCCCGAGGAATGGCCGGCAGCTCCCCAACGGCCAGTCACTGGCCTCCTGAACGAGCCCGATGGGCCCGGCCCGGCGAGTGGAGCTCTTCTGCGGAGCGTTCTCTGGATTCTCGCCGAGGTTGAAGATCGTCCGGTAGCGTCAGCTACGCGAACCATCGAACACCTTATACGTGAGCACGTCCCGTGCCAAACTTCTGGGCTTCCGAATGCTGGGAATTTGCGATCCTGGGACCTGCTATCCGGCTCAGAGACACCACAATTCCATAGGTCTCGACGCGATACTCTCTGAATTTCAGAAGACTGCCCGCAGGTTGCCTTCCAGCAGCCCCACCTCCTATATAATTTTCCTCAGTCAGAGCGGCGCGCCGGTGCGCTGGCAGGGACCATGCCAGCAGAGCAAAATGAAGACTCGCCATCGCGCACTGTAACGAATCTCTGGCTGCTGCAGCCCAGCGGGTTTCCGCGTCTTGCGGCACATTCTACTTTCCTACCGATGCTGTAAGGAGCTATCCACACCGCATGAACCGTACGCTGCCCTTTGCCTTCGCGATGGCTTCGGCCCTTGCTGCCCCCAGCCTGCTCGCTCAGGCCGCCCCTGCTTCCGCTCCGACGGCACCTGCCGCAGCGGCGCCTTCCGCTGTTCCACCCCAGGCAATTCCAGCCAAGGTCGCGGTCATCGATGTTCAAGCCGTGATCGTAAACACCAACGAGGGACAGCGTTCCTTCGGCGAAATCAACAAGAAGTTCGAGCCCCAGAAGAACCGGATCGAAAGCGAAGGTGCCGAGGTGGAGTCCCTGCGTAAGCAGGTCCAGGCTCTGCCCGCGAACACCAATGACGAAGAGCGCGCCAACCGTCTCAAAGTCATCGACACCAAAGAGAAGGCACTTCAGCGCGACAGTGAAGATGCGCAGAACTCCTACAACCAGGACATGAACGAGGCTGCCGGCAAGCTCTACCAGAAGGTCGGGCAGGCCGCCGTCAAGTACTCCCAGGACAATGGCTTCACGCTGATGCTGAATGTCGGCGGCAACCAGCAGGCGCAGTCCGTCAACCCGGTCCTTTGGTGGCAGGGTTCGACAGATATCACGCAGGCTGTCATCAACGCCTACAACGCCAGCTCCGGCGTGGCGGCCCCCCCGCCGTCGGCGCCGTCCCCTACCCGTCGTCCAGCTCCAGCAACGACAGCACCCCACAAGTAAATAGGGGCTAGCTGTTGAAACGACGAAGCGGAGATCCTTTGGATCTCCGCTTCCTTTTGCTTACTTGTCGACACAGGCCCGCACACTCCTATTCCTCGCCCACCTTGAGCACGGCCAGGAACGCCTCCTGCGGGATGTCGACCTTGCCGATGCGCTTCATGCGCTTCTTGCCTTCCTTTTGCTTCTCCAGCAGCTTGCGCTTGCGGCTGATGTCGCCGCCGTAGCACTTGGCGATAACGTTCTTGCGGATGGCCGTAACGGTCTCACGCGCAACGATCTTCGAGCCGATCGCCGCCTGGATCGCCACTTCAAACATCTGTCGCGGAATCAGCTCGCGCATCTTGGAGACCAGCGCTTTGCCACGGTCATAGGCGAAGTCGCGATGCACAATGATCGACAGCGCATCCACCGGTTC
>CAXTGN010000190.1:0-2388 GCA_964243455.1 uncultured Acidobacteriaceae bacterium | reverse complement strand
GGTTCGCCCGAAACCAGGATGTCCATCTTCACCATGGGCGACACCCACATGCCTGCCAGCGCATAGTCCAGCGACGCATACCCACGCGAAACGCTTTTCAGCCGGTCGTAGAAGTCCAGCACGATCTCATTCAGCGGCAGTTCATAAGTGATCATGACGCGCGTCTCGGAGACATATTGAAGGTTCTTCTAACGACCGCGCTTGTCTTCCACCAGCTGCAAAATGCCACCAACATATTCTTCATTGGTGAGGATCTTCGCCGTGATGACGGGCTCTTCGACTGTCTCGATCTCCGTCGGGTCCGGCCAGCGCGACGGATTGTCCACCTCCAGCACGGAGCCGTCGGTCATCGTAATCTTGTAACGCACGCCAGGCGCCGTGATGATCAGGTCGAGGTTGTACTCGCGCTCCAGACGCTCCTGAATGATCTCCAGATGCAGCAGCCCGAGGAAGCCGCAGCGAAACCCGAAGCCCAGGGCGACCGAGCTTTCCGGCTCGAAGTTGAAGGAGCTGTCATTCAGGCGAAGCTTCTCGAGCGCATCCCGCAGCAGGCCATGCTCGTGCGAGTCCACGGTGTACAGGCCCGCGAAGACCATGCTCTTGATGTCCTCAAAACCCGGCAGCGCCTCGGTTGAGGGATTGTCGACATGGGTGATCGTGTCGCCGATCTTGGTGTCGGCGACGTTCTTGATCGTCGCGACAAAGAAACCCACCTCGCCTGCTGAGAGCTCCTGAACTTCTACCGGCTTCGGCGTCATCACACCCAGCGAGTCCACATCGAAGGTGCGGCCGTTGGACATGATCTTGATCTTGTCGCCCTTGCGCAGCCGGCCGTTGATGACGCGGGCCAGCACGATCACGCCGCGATACGCGTCGAACCAGGAATCGAAGATCAGCGCCTGCAGCGGCTTGTCCGCGTCGCCTTTGGGCGGTGGCAGCAGATGAACGACGGCTTCCAGGATTTGTTCCACGTTAAGGCCCGTTTTTGCGCTGACCGCAACGGCGTCATCGGCTGGAAGTCCGACTGACTTCTCGATCATGGCCTTGGTGCGCTCAATGTCCGCCGAAGGAAGATCGATTTTGTTGATGACTGGAATGATCTCCAGCCCGTTCGAGATCGCGAGATACGCATTGGCCAGCGTCTGGGCTTCCACACCCTGCGAGGCATCCACCACCAGCAATGCGCCTTCGCAGGAAGCCAGCGAACGCGAGACCTCATAGCTGAAGTCCACGTGACCGGGCGTGTCGATCAGGTTGAGTTGATAGTCATGGCCGTCGGAGGCGTGGTACATCATGCGCACCGTATGCGCCTTGATGGTGATCCCTCGCTCCCGCTCCAGGTCCATGGCATCGAGGACCTGCTCCTGCATCTCACGCGCCGTCAACGAGCCGGTGAGCTCCAGCAGACGGTCCGAAAGGGTCGACTTGCCGTGATCGATGTGCGCGATGATCGCGAAATTACGGATGTACTTGGGGTCCATGCTGTCCGGCGAGGGCGAAAACCGCTCGAAACTCTAGGATACCAGTGCGGACTTATGGCTTCCTGGTACAGGTAGCTGCCGCTGCGCGCGAGGCTGTGGCAAGCCTGCGTCTGCGTCAGCGAATCCTCCCTGATGGCAGCTTGCAAGGATGCAAGCTCTTTACAATCAATGGGAGATGGCACGCGTTCAGCGGTTCTTTCCCTCGATGTCCAGGTCCCTCCTCCGCTGCGCGCCTCCGCGTCTTATCGGCATTCGCGCGATTCTGCTGGCCTTGGGCATCAGTCTGGCCCTGCCCTCCACAGCTCAGCAACCCCACAACACTGGCGCAGCAACGACAGCAGCTACAGCGTCGCAGCAGCCAGCGCCGGCCACCGCGCAACCGAGTCCGGGTGAACAATATGCTGCCCAGCAACATGGGCTCAAGGTGCAGGACCTGGTGAACCGCGCCCACGCCAGCTACCAGTCCGGCGTCAGCAACTACAACGCGAATCGTCTGGATGCGGCACGCACCGACTTCGATACTGCCGTCGACCTGATGCTCTCCTCGGGCATGGACCTCAAAAACGACCCGCAGCTCTCGGAAGAGTTCGAGCACCTGCTGGATCAGATCAACTCGCTCGAGATCCTTGCACTCAAGCAGGGCAACGGTTTCAGCCCCAAGTTCGAAGAAGCCCCGCTGGAAAGCGCGACCGACGTCACCTTCGCGCCCAATCCGGAGTTGGTGAAGCAGCTGTCCAGCGAACTCAAAACCGCGTCGGATCTGCCGCTCGTGATCAACGACCAGGTTGCCGGCTATATCGGTGTCTTTTCAACATCCGGGACCTTCCGCGCGCACATGTCCGCTTCCATGGCGCGGCTCGGCAAGTACCGCACGCTGATGCAGAATGTGTTGCGTGAAGAAGGCGTG
>CAXTGN010000189.1:0-8741 GCA_964243455.1 uncultured Acidobacteriaceae bacterium | reverse complement strand
GCCCGACGATCTCCGGCCGCAGCCAGACGCAGTTCGCCATCTTCGCCTTGGTGATGCCCCGACCCCAGCGGCCCGGACTGGACTCAGGCAGGTTGGAGAACGGGCACACGTCCGTGACTAGGGGTTTCAGGATCTTGGACAGGTCTCGGCGGCTGGCCGGCATAAAGCCCGCTCGGACGCTGGCGCAGAAGATTAGTTGGTCGCCGCGGTAGAAGCCGAGGAGGACAGCGTCGAAGCCGTGGGTACCCGGCGTGTAGCCTCCAATGACGAACTCCTGCGCGAGTTCCAGCCGCACCTTCACCCATGCGCCTGATCGGAAGCCGCACTCATAAAGAGAGCTGAGCCGCTTGGCGACTACGCCCTCGAGGCCGAGTTGCCGGACACTGGCCAGCATCTGTTCGCGGGGACCTGAAAGCTCTCAGAGAGCTGGATCGTCTCAGTGGGGATGAGCCAGTCTGACAGTAGCCGGCGACGTTCCGAAGCGGCTCGCGCGTGAGATCCCGTCCGTTCAGAGCCATGAGGTCGAAGGCATAAAACACCACTGGCGGGGTGGCTGCGATTTAGCCTTATCGGGACTGAAGTTCGTCCCTTACGGACGGACTTCAGCTATTTGGGTCAACCCACATTTATCCGGATCCAATAATCTACGTAGGAAACCCGGATGGGTGTTACCCAATATGAGATACCAAACAACCTCCGCGGCTCCCATCCCCTCCACTGGCAATCCCTTATCCAACTGCTGCCCTAGATGCAAAGACAATGTGCTGGAGCACTACCACTTGACTCGCAGGGCCGCTCCGAAGCCTCCTCACATTCCTGCCAAGCCGCCGACCTACGGAACTCCCGGGTATGCCTTGTACGACAGGGAACGCTATGAATACCGTACCTCACATGAATGGGCCTGGCTGCGTACCCTGGAGTATCGCTACGCTCAGCGCAAACCCAAGGCAGTTCACCTAGTGGAAAAGCAGGCCGAGCGTGTAGCAGGGTATGACAAGCGCTCGTGGCCGATCCTAAGGAGAGCGAGCGTGACTGCTCGTTGAAAAGAACGAAGTAAGCGAACAGGCTGGGTCCCCTTCGCATCCAGCGTCTCCAATCCAACACCAGAGACGACGCCTCATCATGACTACGACCGAAACCGCTACTTGACGGAGTTCCTGCCTAGTATGGGGCTCCCATCTCTGGGTCCTGTGTGCGGTCGTAGGCTCGCCTCTGAGCAGATGAGCTCAAGGCAGAGCGGCATTCTGGAATATATCTCGCGCGGTCTTACGGATCGCGAGGTGGCGAGCACAATGGGGCTTGAGCTAGCGGAGCTGTGGCGCGAGATAAGCGCGACGGTTAATCTGATTGACCGTCCTGATACCGAGCGCAGAAGAGACGGCACCGGGCGGCGTCCCACGATGGCCGATATTGCGCGCATCGCCGGGTCTCGATGGCAACAGTCTCGCGTGTGCTGCACAACAAGGGCATGCACACGCAAGAGACCCGCCGTGCGGTAATGAAGGCCGTGCAGGAATGCGACCTTCAGCGAAATGGTACGGCTGCGTCGTTGGCTTCGATGCGCAATACCTCTGCCGATAGCTGACCGGTGTTCATTCGCGAAAGCGGAGATCAGGGTCTACCTCTGCTTGCGCTTGGCCTATGTAACAGCGATGTTGAGGTAGGAGCGAATGGTAGCGGACGCGCCTTTCTGCCGCAAACTTTGCAGAGCCTGTTCGACCTCAACGACGAAAGCGAGGTTCGCTGGAAGGACGTCACCGAAGATGGACTTCACCGCGAGCATAGGTCGCGGATCCGACAGGATGCCTCGGCAGATTGCGGTGAGTTCCAGTGCGCGCGCGTCGATGATCTGCAGAGGTTTACCGCGTTCATCTTGTTCGCGTCCGAGGTAGTGGATCCAGCCTGCGATGACGAGGCTCAGCAGAGGTGTAGGCGCACGGCGGTCCGCAAGCTCTTCGATGGAAGGCAGCACCCACTTCGGCATTTTTGCTGAGCCTTCGGAGCAGATGCGTGTGACCTGATCGTTGATGGTGGGGTTGCTGAAACGCGCGATGAGCGTGGTTTTGTACTGCGGAATCGAGGTTCCGGGAATGAGTGGAACGACAGGCGTGACCTCCTCCATGAACTCGCGGACGAAGGAAAGGTAAAGCGGGTCCTGCATTATCTCGTGAACATAGGTGAATCCTGCGATTGCCCCGAGGTAGGCCATGGCGAGATGGCTGCCGTTTAGCAGGCGCATCTTCATGGTCTCGTAGGGAGCGACATCGCTGACGATTTCGGCGCCGACGCGCTCCCAAGGCGGCCTGCCCGTGGCGAACTGATCCTCGATGACCCATTGACGGAAGGGTTCAGTGACTACGGGCCATGCGTCGTCGATGCCGAAGCTCCCGGAGACGAGCGCGATGTCGGCGGCAGTAGTTGCGGGGGTGATGCGGTCGACCATGCTGTTGGGGAATGCGACGTTGTCACTGATCCAGCGGCGCAGGTCCGGGTTGCGCAAATCGGTGAAGGCTTCGAAAACTCTCTTGATGACGTCGCCGTTACCTTGCAAGTTGTCGCACGACATGACGGTGAGTGGCGGCAGATTCCGTACTCTTCTTCGATCAAGGGCGAGTGCCATCAGTCCAAGGGATGAAACCGGCGCCTGCGGGTGCGCGAGATCGTGCTGAATCTCGGGGTGCGTATCGTTGAAGGCTCCAGTGGCATCGTCGATGAAGTATCCGCCCTCGGTGATGGTTAAAGAGAGGATGCGGCATGCAGGATCGGCGATTCTCTCGATGGCAGTTTCGCGTTCGGCGGGCGCGTAGACATAGTCGACCAGGGAGCCGATGACGCGCGCGACTTGCGTCTCTGCACTCCTTTCAACGACGGTGTAGAGGCAGTCCTGCGGCTTCAGGGCATCTCTCATGCGGGAATCGCTGGTGAGCACACCGACGCCGCATTCTCCCCAACGTTCGAGTTCAGGGAGGTGCATGAGGTCGTCGAGATACACGGCCTGGTGTGCGCGATGGAAGCCGCCGACGCCCATGTGGACGGTGTGTTGCGGAAGCACGGACCTGTCGTAGATGGGAAGGGCGATGCCGCTTTGCAGTTGCGAGAGATTGGCTGGATTCAGGGCAATGGGAAGAGGCACGGGTGGATCCTTCCTGCTAGGAAAGTTGCGGAACCGCGTTGACGGGAGGCTCCGATGCGCAGCTGTGGTTTAGTTCAGACAAGGCGTTTCCGTGCTCGTCGAAGTAGTGCAGAAATGCGGTATTCAGATGGAGATGGACCTGCTGACCTGGCTTGAGCTCGATTTCTCCGGTTGACCGGACGATGAGGGCTTCCTTGTCGGGCGTTTCCACGTAGACGTAGCTTTCCCCCCCGATGCGCTCGATCATCTGGACCTGTGCGGGAAGACCGTCCGCGGCGGCAAAGGAGATGTGCTCGGGACGGATGCCCAGGGTGGTGATCTCGGTGGGTGTGTCGAAGGGCGAGATCAGAGAGGTTCCACCGGAGAGGGTGAGGATGCGCTCGTGGGCGTTCGTTACCTGTGAGCGTACGGGAAGGAAGTTCATGCGTGGCGAACCGATGAAGCCGGCGACGAATTGGTTGCGCGGGTTGCGATATAATTCCATGGGTTCTCCCACCTGCTCGATGACGCCATCTTGCAGGACGACGATGCGATCGGCCATGGTCATGGCTTCGATCTGGTCGTGGGTGACATAAATCATGGTGGCGTTGAGATCGGCATGTAGGCGCGTGAGTTCGAGGCGCATTTTGACGCGGAGCGCGGCGTCAAGATTCGAGAGCGGCTCGTCGAAGAGGAAGACGCGAGGATTTCTGACGATTGCCCGGCCAATTGCGACCCGCTGCCGCTGGCCACCTGAAAGATCTTTGGGTTTGCGCTCGAGATACGCTTCGAGATGCAGGATACGAGCAGCTTCAGCTATTTTCCTGGTGCGCTCTTCTTTTGCAACGCCAGCCAGCTTAAGGCTGAACGCCATATTGCCCGCTACGGTCATGTGCGGGTAGAGGGCGTAGCTTTGAAAAACCAGTGCGAGACCGCGTTTATCGGGAGCGACATCGTTCATTCTCTGACCATCGATGAGTAGATCACCTGAGGTGATGTTTTCAAGGCCGGCGATCATGCGCAGCAAGGTGGACTTCCCGCACCCGGATGGACCGACGAAGACGGTTAGCTCGCGATCCTTGATTCTAAGGTCAATTCCCTTGATGATCTCCGTTGTCCCGTAGCTTTTGCGAACCTGCTTAAGTTCTACCGTTGCCATGTGCCATTCCAACTTTCTTACTTCACTGCACCGAAGGTAAGGCCACGTACAAGTTGCTTTTGCGTGAGCCATCCCAAGACGAGGATGGGTGCGATGGCCATGGTGGAGGCCGCCGACAGCTTTGCGTAGAAGAGGCCTTGCGGGCTCGAAAAGGTTGCGATGAACGCGGTAAGCGGAGCGGCGTGAGCAGAGGTGAGATTCAGGCTCCAGAAGGCTTCGTTCCAGGAGAGGATGATCGCGAGCAGACTGGTGGAGACGATCCCGGGCATGGACAGTGGAAGCAGCAGATCGAAGAATTCGCGCAAGGGTCTCGCGCCATCCATACGGGCAGCTTCGAGGATTTCGCAGGGAACTTCCTTGAAGTAGGTGAACATCATCCAGACGATGATGGGCAAGTTCATCAAGGTGTAGATCATGACCAGCGCAAGGCGCGTGTCGAGCAGGTTCAGGCTGCGGCAGATGAGATAGATGGGAACAAGGACACCGGCCGAGGGCATCATCTTTGTTGAGAGCATCCAGAGCAAGGTGTCCTTGACGTACTTCCTGGACTGAAAGGCGAGAGAGTAGGCGCATGGAGTGGCGAAAATCAGGCCTAGCAGAGTGGAACCTGCGGAGGCTACGACGCTATTCGAGGCAAAGTGGAACCAGTTGGCGCGCTCCTGGACGGCGCTGTAATTTTCCAGCGTGGGCCTGAAGAAGAGATGAGGCCTTCGGGAGATGGCCTCGGCTTCTGTTTTGAAGCTTGTGAGCATCATCCAGAAGATCGGGAAAAAGATGATGAGGGCTACGGACCAGCCCAGGAGTGTGATGACCCATTTTCGTCGGAGAGTGGTTGCGTTCATACGGCCTAGCCCTCGACATTTCTGGCGAACGAGCGCATAAGAAGGACCGCCAGGAGATTGGCCAGGATGATGGCGATGACTCCACAGACGGAGGCTGCGCCGATATCGTATTCCGAGAGGGCGTAGCGATAGATGAGAAAGGCGAGGTTGGAGGAGGCGTAGCCGGGGCCGCCGGATGTAGTGACATAGATTTCGGCAAAGACACCTAGCAGAAAGATGCTCTCGATCATGGTGACCGCGATGACGGCGCGATCGAGGTGCGGCCAAATGATGTAGCGGAACAAGGCGATGGGTCCGGCTCCGTCCATGCGCGCGGCCTCAATGCGTTCGGTATCGAGGGACTGCACGGCGGTCAGCAGGGTCAGGAAGGCGAAGGGAAGCCACTCCCAGGAAACAATGAGGATGATAGAAGTCATGGGCGCGAAGGCGAACCAGTCGATGGGCTTGAGATGGACGCTGCGCATAAGGAAAGCCGCGATGCCATTGTCGGGGTGCAGCATCATGTTCTTCCACACGAGCGCGCTTACGGTCGGCATGACGAAAAACGGCGCCAGCACAAGAACGCGGGCGATGCCGCGGCCAAAGAACTCCTGGTCAAAGAGGACGGCGAGCAGGGTCCCAAAGCCGATGGTGATGATGAGCACGGCGCCGACGAGCAGGACTGTGTGCCACACCGAAATCAAAAGGGCAGGGTCGGAGAAGAGATAGCGGTAGTTGCCGACACCGTCGAGGCCCTTGCGATCAGGTTCCATAAGATCGTAGCGGCGGAAGGAGAACCAAAGGGTCATCACAAGCGGCACCACTGACCAGAGCAGGAGGACGATCACGGAGGGCAGCTTGAGGTACGATCCGCCGCGCTGACGCGATCTCCGGGCCGCCACGGTGTGCGTTGGAACGATATGCGTTGTTGCGCTCACGGTTTGGCTCCCGCTGCCAAGTCTTCGCTGTGGCGCTGCTGGATGCGCTCGACGGCCGCCTGCGAAGCTTTGAGGGCGTCGTCGACCGAACGCGTTCCAACCATCGCCGAGGCGATCAGTTGGCCGACCTGATTGCCGATCGTCGGGAACGTGGGCAGAACGGGGCATTGGATGCCGGTGTACGGAACCGGCTTTTCGGTTGGGTGAAGTGGGTCGGCCGCAAGGATGGATTGGTAGGTGAGCGCAGCGAAAGGAGCTGCGGCGAGGTAAGCGACCTCGTGATAGGTAGAGGTTCGTGTGCCGGGCGGGATGGCGGCCCAGCCGCGCTGGCGAGCGACGAGCTGGATGTAGTTCCTGGAGGTAGCCCACTCGATGAACTGGAGGGCAGCTTCGGGGTGTTTAGAAGAAGAAGGAACCGCGAGAGACCAGAACCACAGCCAGCGTGCGCCAATAGGAGTTTTGGCGACGGGTGCGGGCGCAAAGCCTACCGTGCCCGCAACCTTCGATTGCGTCGGATCGGAGAGCGTGCCGGCGGCAACGGTCGCGTCGACCCAGACGGCACAGCGGCCATTTTCGAACAGGGTCAATGACTCGTTGAAGCCATTGGAGCTTTCTCCGGGAGGACCGTAAGCCCGCAGAAGATTGACGTAAAAGGTGACGGCGTCGTGCCACTCCGGGGAGGTGAGTTGGGGTTTCCAGCGTTCGTCGAACCACCTTCCGCCGAAGGTGTTGACAAGAGTGGATATGTAGGCCATGTTCTCTCCCCAACCCGGCTTTCCGCGGAAGCAAACACCGTAGACGTCGTGGGCGGGGTCGTTGAGAACCTTCGCAAATCGGGCGATGTCGTCGTAGTTCGGCTGCGCGGGCATGGTGAGCCCGGCCTTCTGAAACAGATCTTTGCGGTAATAGGTGAGCGAGCTTTCGGCGTAGAAGGGCAGAGCGTAAAGCTTGCCGGCGAAGGAGGCTCCCTCGCGAATCGGCTTGAGAAGATCGCCTACGTCGTAGGCGGCGGGCAGCCGGTCGTTGAGCGAAAGAAGCCAACCGCGACGTCCCCATATGGGCACTTCCAAGGGGCCGATGGTGACGACATCGTATTGACCACCATGCGCGGCGACGTCGGTGGTGGTCTTCTCACGAAGGATGTTTTCCTCGAGCACGATCCAGTTGAGGATAACCCCGGGATGGTCGCTCTCGAAGAGCTTAGAGAGCTTTTGCATGAGGACCATGTCGCCGTTGTTGACGGTGGCGATGGTGACAGTGGTCTGAGCCGGGAGGCTGAGCGTGAGGGCGGCCAGGAGCACGCCACTCTCGATCCACAAAATGAATTGCCTCCAGCGCTCGGGTCTAGAGTTTGTCATGCTCAGGGCTCCGTGGTGTGGTGTGGGGAAGGCACGGCACTTCGGTCACGGCTTCGAGTTCTATCGGCTTCGGCCCTCGTTGGACGCCTGTGGTTAGCTGCCTTCACCTCCTGACGGCGCTGCAGCATGGCGGCGCTTTGCTGCTTCCCGCCGAGCCTAGCATAGACGCGGGTAAGCAGGTAATAGGGCGATTCCTGCGTCGGGCCGTATTGGACCACTTTCCACAGAGGCTCGACAGCATCGGAAGAACGGCCTTGCTGCATAAGCAGATCTCCGATTCGGTGTAGGCCGGCGCATATTGCTCTTGGACCCATGCGGCTGACGGTCGCGCTGCTTCCTCTGCTTCGCAAAAAGGAGAGTGCAAAGATCCTCAACATCTCCTCCACCTTGGCGTTTATACCCGCAGCCATGATTCCAACCTACTGCGCAAGCAAGGCAGCCCTGCATTCCTACACTGAGTCGCTTCGCTTCCAACTTCGCCAAACCTCTGTTCAGGTCATTGAGCTGGTTCCTCCATGGCTTCGAACCTGACCTTCAGGGAGAACGCGGCAAGGACCCGAAGGCCATGCCGCTTGAAGAATATATCGCAGAGACGATGCAAATATTCATTGTCTCTCCGCAAGAGGACGAATTTCTGGTTGAACGCGCGAAGGTATGGCAGTCTGCAGAGCGCGGCGACTCTCGATTGTGGTACCAGCACGGGATCGTTAGCGTGGTACAAACTTAAAGGAAGCTCTTCTCGAGCCATCCTACGATTCATAATCTCTTTCCTGGTGGCTCTCGTCATACCTAAGAAGTAAGGAAGCTTGGCCTTCGCTCCCTCACTCCTTCTTAGTGTTTTGGACCTGGGGGAGGTCCCTTAAGAGCTCCACCAGGAGGTGGTCCCTTAGGAGCCCCACTTAGAGGAGGTCCTTTGGGGCTCCGCTTGGAGGCGTAGAGCCGGTTGACGTTCCTGTACTTGTGCTTGTTTGTGGGGCTAAGGCAAATGCCGGATTGATCGCACAGGCGACTAGGACGGCACAGAAGAAGAAGCGAGCTTTCATTCATCCTCCTGTCGCTTATAGACGCGGTTGCTGTTGTATTTGCTTACGTGCCACTAGCCTCAAGCCCTGTTCTCTTAGTCCGCCTCAGAGTGCAAGTCTTCGAGGCAGCGGATTGGTAACGAGAGAGCGGTCATCGTCAGTTGACGTGTAATCGTCATATCGGACGGTTAGCCAGGCTTAGTTCCGACAGAACGCATCTTTCAGTAGCCAATGTACTCGGCTTGATGACCCCGCCGTTCGTTGCTCCACGGACGCGATGCGCGAGTATCCTAATCAACGATGAACCAAAACGAGATGATCCAAAGCCTTC
>CAXTGN010000188.1:0-8747 GCA_964243455.1 uncultured Acidobacteriaceae bacterium | reverse complement strand
GCCATGATGAGGCTCCTCCGCCCAGCATAGCCGAAGAACGCGATTGCTTCTCGAAACTTTCTACCCCACCCGCTCGTCACCGCAGCACACCAATCGTAACCTCGCGTCCACGATCACGGCCCTTCCCCCCAGGGACACGGTTTGTGCAGCGATATCTCCGCAAGCCCCTTCAGGAGCTCGAATGCGCCGTCTTGTTGCTTCTTCTCTGCTCGCCCTGTGTGCCCCTCTATGCACGGCGCAGCAGATTGCCATTACCTTTGCCGCTGCAGACATACCTGCCGGTCCTACAGCGCCGCCCAAAAAACCGCTTTCGATGGATCTATCGGCCATCGACAAGACCGTCGATCCCTGTACGGACTTCTACCAGTACGCCTGCGGCAACTGGAACAGGACCAACCCCATTCCCGCCGACCAGGCCCGCTGGGGCCGTTTCAATGAGCTTGCCGAGCGCAACGACTACCTGCTCTACGTCGACCTGAAGAACGCTGCCGACAACCCTAAAACCCCCTTGCAGAAAAAGTACGGCGACTTCTTCGCTTCATGCATGAACGCGTCCGAGGTAGACCAGCTCGGCGCCAAGCCGTTGCAGCCGGAGCTGAACGCCATCGCGGCGCTCAAGTCCACAAAGGATCTCGCCGCGCTGAATGTCACGTTGACCGAGCGCTTCGGGACGGCGGAGCTGCTTGCCGTTGGTGTGCAGCAGGATCAGAAGGACTCCTCCAAGCAGATCCTCGGCACCGGCCAGGGCGGCCTCACCCTGCCAGATCGCGACTACTACCTGAACCCGGCTCCTCGCTTTGCCAAGCTGCGGGAGGGCTACGTCGCCAACGTGAAGGACACCTTTGTCCTGCTCGGCGACAGCCCCGAGCAAGCCGCCGCCGAGGCTGCGGCCGTCATGAAGATCGAGACCGCGCTTGCCGGGGGCTCTATGGAGCGCGTGCAGATGCGCGACCCATCCAAGCGCTACCACATCCTCACCATCACCGAGCTCCAGGCCCTTACTCCCGACTACAGCTGGAAGACCTATCTGGATGGTCTCGGGCTGGGCGCGACGCCCACCCTCAACGTCATGTCGCCCAACTTTGAGAAGACGGTCGAAACCGAGATCAGCGGTGAATCCGTGGAGGCTTGGAAGAGCTATCTGCGCTGGCACGCTGCGCATGCGGCGGCACCGCTGCTCTCCACCAAGTTCGTCGACGTCAACTTCGACTTCTTCAACAAGCAGCTGCAGGGGCAGGAAGCGCAACAGCCTCGCTGGAAGCGCTGCACCCAGCTGACCGATCGCGCCATGGGCGAGGCCGTCGGTCAGGACTGGGTTCGCGAGAACTTCCCGCCCGCCGCCAAAGACAACATGGAGAAGCTCGTCTCCGCTCTCAAGGTCGCCCTCGACCAGGACATCCAGCAACTGCCCTGGATGAGCCCCGACACCAAGAAGGAAGCCGAGGTCAAGCTGAACGCCTTTCGCGACAAGATCGGCTATCCGCAGACATGGCGCGACTACAGCAAGCTCACGGTCAGCCGCAACGACCTGCTGGCCAACGCCGAGATTTCCTCCATTTTTGAGCGCAATCGCAACCTCGCCAAGCTGGGCAAGCCCGTCGATGAGACCGAGTGGGGCATGACGCCACCCACCGTCAACGCGTACTACTCACCCTCCATGAACGACATCAACTTCCCCGCAGGCATCCTGCAACCGCCCTTCTTTGACCTGTCCAAGGACCCTGCCGTGAACTTCGGCGGCATCGGTGTCGTCATCGGTCATGAGATGACGCACGGCTTCGACGACCAGGGATCCAAATACGGACCCACGGGCAACGTGAAGTACAACCCCGACGGCACCATGGGCACCTGGTTCACTGCGGAAGACCTGTCCAAATTTAAGGACCGCACCGAATGCGTCGCCAAGGAGTACGACGGCTTCGCCGTGGCACCCGGACAGAACTTGAACGGCCATCTGACCCTCGGCGAAAACAGCGCGGACAACGGGGGCATCCGTATCGCCTATCAGGCGCTGTTGAACACCATGCAGCAGGCGGGCATGTCCTCCACCACGCAGGTGGACGGTTACACGCCGGCGCAACGGTTCTTTATCTCCTTCGGGCAGGTGTGGTGCCAGAATCAGCGGGAGCAGGCCGCCGTTAACCAGGGCAAGACCGATCCACACTCCACAGGGGAGTGGCGCGTCAAGGGCACGGTGCAGAACTTCGACGAGTTCGGCAAGGCGTTTGGCTGCCACCCGGGCCAGCCCATGATGCCCCAGAATGGCGGCTGCCGCGTCTGGTAACTCCTATAGGTCGTCAACCGTTGGCCACGGAGCATCGCTCCGTGGCCTTCCTTTTCAGGCTCAGCCATCCGCTCTTCTGGGTGCATACTGGCGACGGATTCCGTTTCGGCACCAGCTCACACGGACACTCGAACAAAGTTGATTCGCGCTGCTCACCAGCGCCGCGCTGCCCCGTCCCAACCTCCAGTAAGTGGCATGAAACTTCCGCAACCCCTACAATGAAGTGAAGTTTTGTACCACCCCTCGAAAGATAGGTTCCCGCCTGCACCCAGCCTCAGAGGCCTCGGCAGCAGAGCGGGTGGTGAAGGAATCGCATGAAGTGGAGTTGGTTCGGCCGTGCAGCGCTGGCCCTGACGTCGGCAGTTTCCCTGGGTCTGAGCATGACGGCATGTGGCGGGGGAACGATTGCGTATCTATGGGCAGTCGGCAATACAGCAACAGGGAATGGCGAGATCGTCGGCTATCTGGTCGATGACTTCACCGGCAACCTGACCGCCATCCCCGGGCAGCCCTTTTCGTCTCACGATGCCAACCCGGTTGATCTTGTCGTGCGTCCGGGTGGACGATTCCTGTATGTCATCAACCAGGGTTCCGGCTTTACTGGAAGCTCTGCCGGTACCAGTGAAGGCATCGACCTCTACGCCATCGGCGGTCAAGGTTCGCTTACCTTCGAGCAGCACTACACGACGCAGGGCTACGGCCATGTCTGGGCTACCTTCGACTCAACCGGCTCCTTCCTGTACGTGCTGGACAAGTACAACCCGAACTACCAGGGCGACACCACCAAGTCGAACTTCGACGCCAACGGAGCCATCACGACCTTCTCCTCCGACGCGACAACCGGTCGGTTGAACCTTGTGCAGCAGACCGCCAGCACCCAGCCCGGCCAGACGTCGCCGACGTTCCTGGAGGTGGGTGCGTCGCCCCTTCGCATGGCCTCCACCGGAGGCTGCCTGTTCACCATCAACAGTGTCGGTCAGACAGTATCGACGTACAGCATCGCCAACGGCCAGCTCGGCACGGTGACCACAGGTCTCTACCCGGTCGGCTCTACGTCCATGACCTCCATTGCGGGCAACGGAACGTACATGTTCATCACCGACAACAACGGCGGTTCCGGTTCGGGCAGGCTCTACAGCTACACCATCGGCTCGAGCTGTGCACTGACGCCCTTCACGGCATCCGCGGTGACGACCGAGAGCGCCGGAGCGACAAACCCCACCAACGCGTTCCTCTCCACCTCCAGCAAGTATGTCTACGTGCTGAACGCGAACAACAACAACACGTCCACCACGACACAGGGGAGCACGATCTCCGGCTACACAATCACCAGCGGGCAGTTGCAGGAGATTGCCGGTTCGCCGTTCCCTGTGGGCGCCGGTCCCGCGTGCATCGTCGAGGATCCAACGTCGAAGTACTTCTATGTCGCCAACGGCAATGACGGGACGCTCACCGGCTACATCTACTCCGATCCGAACGGTGAGCTCGCACCTTTGTCGCGCGGCTCGAGCTTCCAGACGGCGGCAAAGCAGTTGAGCTGCCTTGCACTCAGCGGCTCGGTCTAGACATAGGGGGCTCTCACACAGCCCGCGTCCGCGCGGGCTGTCTTGAAACATCGCCGGTCTCCGGCAGAAAGATAAGTCGGCTCCACATTCAGGAGCCGCTCCAAGGATTGCAGGAAAATGCAGATGAGGTTGAAATCAAAGGTTCGGAGTGCCATCACCGGAGGAGCCGCTCTTATGCTGGCTCTCGGCCTGACCTCCTGCAGCCGCGACTACACGGTCGCGTATGTGTACGCCGTCTCCGCATCCACGGGCACGATCTCTGCCTACGGGGTTGACTACCAGACAGGCATCCTGAACCAGATCAGCGGTTCGCCCTTCGCCAGCACCGTCTCCGAACCGCTCAAGATCGTGGCGAATCCCAATAACCAGGCCATCTACATCGTGGGCGGTCCAAACGGATCCCAGGGCAATGAGGTGGAAGTGGCGCTCGTCGGCTCCGACGGCAAGCTCTACGGCCAGCAAAGCATCAACCTGACCGGTACCCTGGGTCCCGGAACCACCAGCCTCCCCACTCCCGTCGGCATGGCCGTCGACAGCACCGGGACGTTTCTCTACGTCACTTTCACCTACCAGAACGGTTTCACGCCGGCCTCGCCCGGCCCTGGCGGCGTCAGCATCTTCCCCATTAATTCGGATAACACCCTGGGCACTCCCACCACGGTGAACGTAGGCAACAATCCCGTTGGTGTCGCCGTTTCACCGCCGGTCTGCGCGGCCTCACCCATCATCAGCTCAAACACCTCCTGCTCCACCGGCTCGGGTACAGGTGCCGAGAACGTGTATGTCTACGTGGTGGACCAGGAAATCACGCTGGGCAAACCGACCGTTCTGGGCTTTGCGCAGAACATGTCCACTGGCGCCCTGACGCCGCTCTCCGGCACGACGTTCAGTACGGCTCTGAACACCTATCAGGGTGTGGCCGCTGGCGTAACTCCCAGTGCGATTGCCGTCGACGGAACAGCAAGCTACGTTTACGTCACCGATCAGGAGACCAATCAGGTCTACGGCTACTCCATTGCCCGTTCCACCACCGGCAATCTCACCGCCATGCCCAGCAGCCCTTTCAGCACAGGCGCGCTGCCGGTCTCCATCATCGTGGATCCACGGGCACGGTATGTGTACACCGCCAATGCCAACTCGGGCAGCGTAAGCTCGTTTGCCATCAATCAGTCCACCGGAAGCCTTTCCACCGTTGCTGGATCCACCTTCAGCACGCACGCCGGCACAAACTGCGTCGCGATCGACCCCAACTTGGGAACGTACCTCTACGCGACCAATTACGTTACGGGCAACATCGATGGTGCGGAGCTGAATGCCAGCACGGGCGTCCTCAGCGCTGTGGCGAACACCCCTTTCCCCACTGGCTCGCTTCCCTCCTGCCTGGTGGCGGTGGGCAACGGTTCCCACGCGACCTCGATCACCTTCCCATCCACAGGAACAACGCACTAACGCAGACCCGCAGCACTGCAAAGACGCCCCGGCCAGTCCGTGGCGTCTTTGTCTTTGGCACAGGGCACAAGCGGTCTAGGGGAACAGCGTAGAAACCGGCGCACGGCTCTGTGCTCCAATAAATTCGTGACTCACCCCAATGCCTTTCCTCTCGGCGCGGTCGCCATCGGCGGCCATGACCTTTTTCTTATCGCCGGTCCCTGCGTTCTGGAATCCGAGGCGCACGCCCGGCACCTTGCCGACGCCATCCAGCACATCGCCTCGGACCTAAACGTCCCATACATCTTCAAAGCCAGCTATGACAAGGCCAATCGCACCTCGGCCCGCAGCTTTCGGGGTCCTGGTCTTGCCGAGGGCTGCCGTATCCTACGGGGTATTGCCCAGAGTAACCGCGTGCCGGTCCTCACGGACATTCACACCCCGGAGCAGGCCGGGGCCGTCTCAGATGCTCTTGGCGACATCGATGCCATGCTGCAAATCCCGGCATTTCTTTGCCGCCAAACCGACCTGTTGCTCGCCGCAGCGGAGGCATGCAAGGGCCCTCGCCGTGCCGTCAACGTCAAAAAGGGTCAGTTCGTCGCTCCGTGGGACATGCGCCACGCGGTGGCGAAGTTTAACGACGGCGGCTGCCCTCGCGTCTCCCTGACCGAACGCGGGGCCAGCTTCGGGTACAACAACCTCGTTGTCGACTTCCGCTCCCTGCCGATCATGCGCGGTTTCGCTCCCGTGATCTTCGACGGTACTCACTCGGTCCAGACGCCCAGTGCCGCGGACGGGGTGTCCGGGGGCCAGCCCGAGTTCATCCCCGTACTCGCCAGGGCAGCCGTGGCCGCTGGTGTGGACGGCGTCTTCCTCGAAGTGCACGATCATCCTGCGGAGGCCAAATCCGACGGCGCAAACGCCCTTGCTCTCGATAAGCTTCGCCCCGTGCTGGAAAGTCTGCTCGCCATCCACCGTGCCGCCCGTGACCACGCCGTGGTCTAGGGCACTCCGGTACACAAAAAAAGGCCCTCCATTGCTGGAGGGCCAATCTGCCTTGGTACCTCTCCGTCAGGAGAGCTTTCAGGACGGACCGTCGTCCGCCCAATCGGCGCGATCAGCCCTGAACATGAGTCCGACCGCTGTAGAAGGAACGCAGGCTTTCGCCGACCGGATTTCCCGAATCGCATCAGTCTGTGGAAAAAGTTGTCAGGCGCAAACCCTCCCGGGTCCGGATGTTCGGATTGAGAGGTGCTGCGAGCTACTTCGTTTCGACGTCCACCAGGTGGATCTCGGGCGTCTGCTGGTTCCACTCCGGGCGGATCTCCTCAAAGATGAGGCGGAAGTCCGCTCCCGCACCGGGTGCCAGGGGCGCCGCACTCACCGGTTCCGTATCCAGGTACGGCTGGCGCGTGCGCACCAGGTTCATGGGTACAGTCTCGAGTTGCGGCGCACCGCCCCCATCCGACGCGAAAAGCACCTGCGCCGTAATCCCGGTAACCGTCGCCGAGCCGGTGTTGGTGACATGACCGTCGACAAAGGTCGATTTGCCCCCCGAAAAGCTGCTGGATTCGCTCATAGCCAGCCCGGTCAGCTTCAGGTTCGAGGCATACGCGGAAGCGGGCCGCAGCGTATCCGGCGACTCCGCACCCACCCCGTGCCGCTTTCCCATCAGCACCAGCACCGTCACGAGTACAAGCACGGCCAGCGCGGCAATCCCCACCGCCACGGCAGGAAAGCTTCGCGCCTCGCGTGCCGGCTCATGAAAAAGCTCACCGCCGCCAGGCCGCGGCGGGTCGGAGGGCACAGGCTGATTAGGGTCCGCCATACTGGGGCGATTCTACTCCGGAACCATCTTGCGATGATCCCGGTCCGCCGCGGGCGCAAAGGTAGCGCGGCCCGCCAGGCTCTTGCGGTAATCGGGACCGTCCATCTCCACCACGACGCACATCTCTTCCAGCCGCGATAGCATGCGCTCGCCGATTCGGTCGCCCAGCGTCTCCTGCCGTACCGCATCCTTCGCCGTGTTCGTCACAGCTCGGGCCGGCGCATAGGGCAGATTCGTCGTGATAATGGTGGTCTTCCGATCGTTGTAGCGCATATTCAGCACGTGTTCGATCATGTCGCTGACCCAATCCGTCCTGCGCGCCGCACCCAGCTCATCCAACACCAGCACCTCGGCCTCAAGCGCCGGACGCAGAATCTGTCGCTCTGTCTGTTCGCTGTGCGCCGAGTAGGAGTTCTGGATCTGCTTCAACAGTTCCTTGCAGTCGAAGAAACGGCCGTTCACCTCGCGCTCGGCGGTGAGTGCGTGCAGAATGCCCACTGCCAGATGGGTCTTGCCCACGCCGCACGGACCCACAAACAGCAGCCCATTGCCGTAGGTGTCGCCAGGATAGGCCTTCACAAAGCCCGATGCCCGCATTCTGGCCTCGGCAAGGCTCCGATGCACGCCACCCATCTTGGTAGCGAAGTTGTCCAGGGTGCACTCGCGATGACGCTCCGGAATCCGGGCAGCTGCCATGCGGCGCATCCGGCGCTCCACAGAACGGCAGGCACAATCGGCTACCGCACGGTTGCCGTCCGGGCGCTCGACCATGCGAAGCCCCGATCCTCCGCAGATTGGACACAGATCAGACATCGTCAGAAATGTGCCCGGAAGGGCACTCTTCTAGTATGGCAGCCACTGCCCTGACCTGCCCACTGCCGCTGTGCGAACTGAGGACAACAGGTCCTACCAGCCCAGTGTTCCGGGCGGCCCCTTGAAAGGACCGGCCACCTTCGAGGTGATCCAGCCGCCATAAAAGTCCCCCGCCTGCGCTTGGACCCGCTCTCCATCCACTGTGCACTCGTCTACCCGGCTCGCGTAGAACGCCAGGTGATTCCGCAAACCAGCGTATTGCGGCGATGGCGCCGGGTAACTCCACGCAACGTCCGGCACCGCCTCCGTCCCTGGACCGATCTCGCCTCCAAGATGAAGCGACCAGTACACAGCTGTCCCCTTGAACTCGCAGAACGAATTCCGACCCGCGGAGCGGCGCAGCAAATCCATCCTCACGTCCTCCGGCGGAAGGTAAAACACAGGCGGATGGCTGGTCTCCAGGATGCGCAGCGCCCGGCGCGTTTCGGCGAGCACAACGCCTTGCTGCACGACCCGAATGGTACTCTCCGTAGCTTCCAGGCGAGGCGGTCGGGGGTAGTCCCAGACAGATTCGATAGCCTGCTCTTTCGTCACGTAAAAGCTCCCGGCCAAGGTAGGCCCAATCCCAGCGTAGTCTGACCACACGCTCTCCTTGTGCGACTTCGAGGTGCGTTGGAGCCGATGTGAACGCCGAAGACAAGAAGCTGAATGCCATGAACAGGCTCGGCGATATGGGCCACTTTCCCGTCCCGGTGAACGCCGGCGCGACCGCCAACGTACTTCTCACCATCCTGGTGACGTGGTGGATGCAGCCGCGCCTGCCGCAACC
>CAXTGN010000187.1:0-8784 GCA_964243455.1 uncultured Acidobacteriaceae bacterium | reverse complement strand
ACTACTCCTTCTGTGTAGACCCTCCCCGTGCGTGACAGCAGATCGCTGTCTGTCCGCATGACGCTCAGTACATAGGAAAAGGGGGATCGACAGGAATAGAGCACGTTGGGTGCCAAACCCAAAAGAGTCAGGAATGGCGCAAACGTCGCAGCCGGAAGAACGATTTCTGCAGAAATTCATAGGCTTGCAAAACGATGTTCCTGAAGGACATAGCGGGCGAGAGAGATGGGACGGGCTGGCCTTGTGTTCCAGGTGGGGTTCTTTGGTAACCGATGCTGGTACGGAGGTAACAGGGGCTGGCTGCCAGGAGCGGCTTGCACGGTCCGTTGTAGGGTGTGTCTGGGTGTGCAAGACCACGTCATTAGGGGGCTGAGGCCCAGTTCTTTGGGGCTCACTGGCGGCACGGTTGAAGCCGTGCCCTTGCCTGTATGGATCCGCCTGGAGGCGCGTACTTTGCTCGCGGAGCGCGTGGCTTGGATAGGCAAACAGTGGATTCCTCCGCTGCGCTACGGAATGACAAGCAAAACTGGAATGACAAGCGAAGCTGGGGTAACAAGCAATGGGTTCCGCTGCGCTACGGATTGGCAACAAAACTGCGGGTGACGAGCAAAGCTGGCATGACAAGCATTTAGGGGCGAAGACGCCCCGCAGCCCGGAGGTGTGACGGGCGCGGGGTATTCAGAGGCGAGAAGGAGCGATGGTGGCGAGGAGGGGCCGGGCTAGACGGCGACGATGTGCTCGGTGTGCTCTGTTGGCTTGATGCGGTAGCCGCGGAGGCCGTAGTAGATGATGAAGATGTAGCAGAGCAGCGGGAGAAACAGCGCGTGGTGGATGCCGATCCGGTCGGCGAGGAAGCCCATGAGGACGGGGAAGGCAGCGCCGCCGACGATGGCCTGAACAAGGAGGCCTGAGCCGCGACCGGTGAGCGTGCCGAGGTCGGCAACGCCGAGGGTGAAGATGGTCGGAAACATGATGGAGTTGAAGAGGCCGACGCCAAGGATGGTCACTGCCGCGAAGTGGCCGGTGCCGAGCAGGGAGCAGAGGACAAGAATCGCCGCGCCGACGCCGCTGAGGGCGAGCAGGGTGGAGGCGGACATGCGCTGCATGAGCGCGGAGCCGGCGAAACGCCCTAACATCATGCCGCCCCAATACCAGGTAACCAACTTTGTGGCCTTTTGCAGGGCGTATCCCGTGATGGTGGGATCGGCGATGTATTTGGCCATGAAGCTGCCTTCGGAGACCTCCGCGCCGACATAGATGAAGATGGCGAGCGCGCCGAGGTAGAGGTGGGGGTGATTCCACAGGCTGTCGCGCTCCACGCCGAGCTCGCCGGGACGGAAGTCCTTGGTGACTTCCAGGCGCGGGAACTTGTAGAAGGCGATGGCGAGTGCGAGGACGACGAGGATGCCAGCCAGCAGGAGATAGGGCAGCTTGACGCTGGCAGCCTGCTCCGTGCGGCTGGCGAGAAGGGCGGCACCTTGCAAGGGCTTGGAGCCGACGGCGGCCTCGGTGGCAGCGCCACCCAGAATCAGGACGCTACCAATATAAGGAGCGACGGTATCGCCCAGGGTATTGAAGGCCTGGGTGAGATTAAGACGGCTGGAGGCGGTCTCCGGGGGCCCGAGGATGGTGACATAGGGGTTGGCCGCGACCTGCAGCAGGGTGATGCCGGCGGCGAGGACGACCTGCGCGCCGAGGAAGAAGGGATAGGACGCGAGGGACGCAGCCGGAAAGAAGAGCAGGGCACCCACGGCCATGGTGATCAGGCCGACGACCATGGTGCGCTGGTAGCCGATGCGCTCGATGAGTTTGCCGGCGGGTTGCGCGAAGAGGAAGTACGAGCCGAAGAAGAACAGCTGGATCAGGGACGCGCGCGTGTAATTCAGATTGAAGACGGATTGAAGATGGGGGATGAGCGCGTCATTCAGAACGGTGCAGAAGCCCCAGATGAAGAACAGCGTCGTCATCATCGCCATGGCGCTGTAGTTCGTGGTGCCGGGTGCGTCACTAACGGAATGTGTGTTGCTTACGCCTGCAATGGCCATTGGGTTGAACAGATCACTTTCTGCCGAAGGGTCCGCGCATGCTCCGTGCGCGGTAGGTTAAGCGCTGAACAGGAGTTGAGCCACAGGCATGGTACCCCATGAAATCGACGTCTGGCTGGCGGAGTTGCGGCTGCGATCCGGGCGGGTGAGGTCGGGCTCGTGCCATGCTGAAGAGAATGCCGGAAAGGTCCTTCACCGACACCATCGTTGCGATTTCGACACCGCCCGGGCGTGGCGGGATCGGCATCGTGCGCCTGGCAGGGCCGGAGGCGTTCGGGATTGCGGGCGAGCTCCTCCGGTTGGCGAGACCGTTGGAGCATGCCCAGGCGCGCTTCGCCCGGGTGCTGGACCCGCGGGCCTTGACGGATCCTGGTGCGACGCCGATCGATGAGGCGGTGGTGACGGGCTTTTTCGGACCGAATTCCTATACGGGCGACGATGTGGTCGAAATTGCGGCGCATGGATCTCCCGTGGTGCTGGAGGCTGTGCTTACGGCGGCTCTGCAACACGGGGCGCGGCTTGCCGAGCCCGGCGAGTTTACGCAGCGGGCATTCCTCGCGGGCAGGCTGGATCTGACGCAGGCGGAGGCCGTTCACGATCTGATTGCGGCGCAGACGCTGGAGCAGGCCCGCTCCGCAGCGCAGCAGATGGGAGGAGCGCTGAGCCGCCGCGTGGCGCCGGCAAAGGAACAGCTGCTGCATCTGATCGCGCTGCTGGAGGCGGGCATGGACTTTGCCAGCGGCGAACTGGACGACGTGGACGTGGTGCCGCCGGGGCAGATCGCGGCGGGGATTGCGTCTGTCGAAGCGCAGCTGGGGGCTCTCGCCCGCAGCTACCGGGCAGGTGCGCTGCTTCGGTCGGGCGTGTCGCTGGCCCTGGTGGGCCGACCGAACGCGGGCAAGAGTTCGCTGTTCAACCGGCTGCTGGAACGCCCACGGGCCATCGTGACGCCGGTACCCGGAACGACGCGCGACACCGTGGAGGAAGGTTGGTCGTTGAACGGCATCCCCGTTCGGCTGGTGGATACGGCGGGGCTGCGGCTCGGGGGCGAGAGCCCGTCGGACGAGGCGGAGCGACAAGGCATGGAGCGCTCCCGTGAGGCGCTGGCCGACGCCGACCTGGTGCTGCTGGTGCATGACGGGACGACTGCGGTTTCGGCAGAGGAGAGAGCGCTCGCCGGGGAGCTGGAAGGCCGTCCCCATCTGCTGGTCCGAAACAAGATCGATCTGGTGCGTGCCCGCGCCCTGGGTTCGGGGAGTTCCCGAGAGCAGGACGCAATGCTGGCGGTGTCCGCGCTTACGGGGGAGGGAGTGGGGCAGCTGAAGGCGGCCCTTCTGCGAGCGCTGAATGCCACCGGGAACCTGGCGGAGTCGGGCGCGCTGAACAATCGTCGGCAGCAGGAAAGCGTGCTGGCCGCCTTGAGCGCACTGAAGGCAGCGGGTGCAGCGAATCTGGCCGGCCTCCCGCACGAGATGCTCCTTGTGGATCTGCATAATGCGCTTCATGCACTGGACACGCTGACGGGCGCGACGACGGCCGAGGATATTCTGGGCCGGATCTTTTCTACCTTCTGCATCGGCAAGTAACAGCGGTACCAAGCGATGCCAAGCCCCTCCGCATCACTCGAGAAAGTCGCGTCTCAGGGAGTTTTTCCTGTCTAGTCGCGTCCAAGCTGTTCCCGCCCATTCCGTTCCCATTATTATCCACCTGGGTGTACAGTTCGGCCAGTGGACAAGGGAAATGCCCATTGGTGGACAAGGTGGAAGCAGAATGCCGCTGACGGACGCTCAGATCAAGCACCTCAAGCCTCGTTCCTCTCGCTATGCGATCTCTGATGGTAGAGGGCTAGCGCTCGAGGTGATGCCCACCGGGGTCGCGAGTTGGCGCTACCGCTATCAGTACAGAGGAAAGACCGAAAAACTCTCGCTAGGCCAATATCCATTGCTTGGCCTCAAGGAAGCACGCGCAAAGCGCGACGAAGCGGCCATGCTGGTTTCCGCGGCGAGTCGCCGGCACAACTGAAACAGGTTGAAAAGGTGGCAGTCGCGAAAGCTTCTTCGGTCAAGGACTTCTGTGAACGCTACTTCACGGAAGTAATTCAAAAGGACCGGAAGGATGCAACCCAGCTCCGTCGCTACCTGGAGAAAGAGATCTACCCGGCCTTCGGATCTATGTCAATGCGGGACGTCACCGCACAGGATGTGCAGCGACTCGTCTTTCGCAAGCGGGACAACGGCTTCGAAGCGGCTGCCGCGCAATTACGCAATCTTCTTAAGCGCACTTTCGACTACGCCGTCGTGTGTGGCCTTGTGACGATCAATCCGGTCCACGCCACGCCGACCCGTTTCATCACCCGCGCTCGGCCCCGTACACGTGCCCTCTCACCTGATGAGATCAGGTGCTATCTCCAGGTGCTCTACAGATCTAACATCCGGCGTCAGTTCAAACTCGCACTGCACATCATCCTGCTGACGCTTGTGCGCAAGTCCGAATTGCTCCATGCACGATGGAAGCACGTTTGTCTTGAAATCGGTGAGTGGCTCATTCCGGAAAGCCATTCCAAAACACGGAAAGCCCACACCGTGTACCTGTCTTCCCAAGCGATCAGCCTCTTCCAAGAACTGCAGACACTCGCGGGAGACTCCGACCTTGTCCTTCCCGGCCGTGGAAGCACGACTCGTCCGTTCGCCTCTAATGCCCTGAACAAAGCTCTTGATGGCGTCTCTTTCGAGATTCCTCCATTCACGATTCATGATCTTCGCCGGACCGGGTCCACCTTGCTTGATGAGCAAGGTTTTGGATCGGACGTGGTGGAGAAGGCACTGGCTCACTCCATCGGAGGCATACGAGGCGTTTACAACCGAGCAGAATATGCCGAGCAACGGCGGGCGATGCTCCAAAGCTGGGCCGACTATGTGGATCGTTTGGCGCTTCATGAAGAGACCCAACATACCGTCCTGGTTTCGTCTCGCAAACTACTCCGCTCAGGAATCCTTGGATCTCCCCGGTTGGCCTTCTGCAGTTCGGTCTGCGTAGAGAACTTTACGCCTTTCTGAACTCCGAGCCCAACACAAGATCTGCATCTGCAGGCTTGGCTGGCGAGCTTCTCGACTGGATTCGTGACGACCCAATCGTCACGAAAGCGCGCCTACTTCAGCACTTCGGCTCTTCTCTACTTCGCGTTTTGTTTCCGAGCGTCTCGGTCCTCTTTGCGGATCAGCCCCGCAATCGGATGGGTGTCCATGCAACAACGATTGAGGAGCTGTTCAGATTCGGGTTTGACATCCACCCCGATCTCCACCGACACGCAAAGGCTTTCTTTGATTTGGCGGCCGAGGGCATCACGAGTGAGCGGGACTCCAGCGAGTTTTACGAAGAGCTAGACAATAGGCTTCTCCTTCTCCGCGAGGCCCCCGACCTCCTTGATGAGCCCAAATCGAAGAGCGGAGAAGCATACCTTCCCCGCTTCGGCCATCCAGTTTACTGTTCAGCGCTCGCCATCCAGAAGAACCTGCTTTTCACGATTGATGCGGCGCTTCCCGATAACCTCTTGATTGCACAGTTCAAGAATGCTCTTAAACGGGCGCGTGCTTATGTAGAGGAGGCGAACACCTTTCCTGAACGTTTTCCCAGTGATTCACCTGCTAAATGGATTAGCCGTCAGCTCCTTGCATACATAGACCTGACAAGGCTCCACCCCGAGAGCTACGCGAACCCGCTTACCAGGGCCGAGATAACTGAACTCATCTGGCCGGCTGATCACGCAGGACTGGCTCAAGATAGAGGTTGGGGCGAGCAGGAGGTGAAGGATACGGTAGATTCCCTCGCGACTGAGATGCTCGCTTCCATAGCGAAAGCTTCTGGGTTCTTCAGGCAACTGTCGCCGGAATGCTTGCTGAGGGAATCGTTTGATCTCACTCCACCACCCAGTCTGAAGTCTTCATTGGAGAGACCGCAGACTCGCAGGAACAGGGGGAAAAAGAACCGTCGTTAGGTTCCCTCGTGGTCAGCAGCGCCATCGTAGGAAGCTTCTCCAAAGCAGTTCAGGAGAATCCAACACTTAGCAGGTCGTCAGAACCGGGTAGTGCTCTGCCTTCTACACAAAGAAGGCTTTCATGTTTGGTGTTCTGTTCGTCCCGTACTTCAATCGCTCCGGACGAAAGATGGGTACTCCGCACGCTTCCAACTTTCCTGCACCAGGGAATCTTCGTTAGGCATCTTTTCCGATTCGCCAGTTGCGGCCATTGAGGGCTTTTGATTCGCCAGGTTAGCTTGTGCTTTGACATCCAACGCAGCTTACCGACCGGGGCGCCGGGCGCGATGCAATGGGACATTGAAGGCGCTAACGGAGGCGAATACAAGTCCCACCGATTTTAGAGCGTTTCGGCAACTCTCTATCGATGCCCATTAGCCAAAGCCTGTTCAATCCCTGGCAAGGCGTGACGGAGTCTTGCGGCCCGAGTCTGCGGCTCAAACAGACCCGCTGCTTCAAGCGCTTTCTGGCTCTTCTCGGCTATGCGACTCAAGACGACCTCCACCCTTCGCCAACGTACGCTCACATTAGCACTTTCTTAGCATGGATATACATACACGCCAGACTTAGCGTGCACTTAGCGGCGATTTACGTAACGGAAGCAAAGGGCGGTAGAAATAGCCCTAGAGGAACATAAAAGGAGTGTGCCCTAGTGCTCGGGTTTGCCCCTTATCTCCAATCAAATGTGAAAGATGTCCAAGGCTCCATTCCAGGCTCAAAAGATTGCCCAGTCAGACGAGCAGAACCGCGCATTGGGCTTCTTCCAGAAGACCGATCTTTATCAGCCTTATTGAGTGACGAAGCCCCGAAGGAGAGGCCCGCATGAGAAAGATCTCAGTGCTTTTCATTCTCCTTGTGACATTCGCGGGGTGTCGCGACCACGACACTATTTCGGCAGAAGACTCACCCATCGTGAGAACGGTTGGACGCGCAGGTGCCGGCAACCTTGCAAGCGTAGGTCAGGCCGAAATCCAGCGTTGGCTCAATGCTCACGAGGAAGTTGCGAAGCAGATTGCCCAGCCTTGCAAGGAGGCCGGAGCACATGCACCAGCGAGTTGGTCAGCCTTGACCGAAGGACGAGTGTGCGCTGCAGACGCCGTCGTCATGTTCACGATGCCCACAACACTCTACAAGCCGTACTAACGAGGCTTCCATGATTCGAAATAGCAGGTACGTGCTGGCCGGTGCTCTATTGCTCTCCTCATCTGCTCTACTTGCGCAATCGGGTCTACCAAGCGCTTCAGGAGATACCACCAGCGTATTCAATGCAGCGGGTCCCTCAGACCTGCTGAATGGCTATATGATCGCTTCCCTGAACTGGATCAATGCGATACACGGAATCGTTAACGCCCTTTTCTGGGCGCTCGCCTCGATAGATTTCATCTGGACGTGCATCACCTTGGTCTTGCAACACAGCGATCTCCAAGCGTGGTTTGCAGGCTTCATTCGCAGATCCCAACGATCGGGATGTTTGCAGTCCTTTTGGAGAACGGCCCGGAGTGGACGACTGACATCGTGAACTTCTTTATCAACCTTGGAGCGGTTGCCGGTGGCAGGCCGGTCACCGATCTGAGCGCATCCGGCATTCTTGGCAACGGCGTGGAACTCGCCGGCCATATGCTTCATGGGGCCGCCTCGGTTGCTGCCGACACGAATGCAAGCCCGATCGACTGCTGGTGGGCGGTTTAGGAAGTTTTGCGTCGTCGATCATCTTACCCCTGGGTGCAGGGGTAATTGTCCTCGCATTCGTTGTCATCGCCCTGCAGTTCGTGATGGCGATGGTGAAGGCTTATGTGGTGATCGGTGCCGGATATGTCTTCCTCGGCTTCGGTGGTTCGCGGTGGACGGTTCCGTATACGGAGAAGTACCTCGGCATGGTGGTCTCTGCCGGTCTGAAGATCATGGTGTTGGAACTGATCATCGGAATGGGGTCCACCATGGTTCCCCTCTGGAGGGAGACTGCGGACAACATAGCGAAGGTGCCCGACATCTTCAGCGGTGGAACGGCCGCCTCGACATGGACGGGAGTGCAGTTGGAGTTCGGGCTCGTCGCATCCATCCTCATCTTCGCCCTGCTCTGCTGGTCGATTCCACGCCTAGCCGCAAGTGTTGCCAGTGGCGGACTCTCTATGAGTGCCGGAGATGCATTCAGCGCCGGTTCTGCCGCGGCGTTCGCGGGAGCAAGTTACGGGGGCGGCTATGGCTCTTCAACTTCCGGAGCTTCGAGCGACGTTGCACAGATTGCACAGGCGGCGGCGATGAGAGGTGGCGAAGTTGGGATAACGGCTGCCGCAGTCGCCGCGACAGGCGGAGGTGCTGGAATCGGTGTTGCTGCCAATGACGTGATCTCACAAGAGCTGTCCGGCAGGGGTACCGTTGTTCCCGCCCCGGACAGCCTTGGTTCCGCGCCTCAAGATAGCCCTTCTTCGCCGGCCGTTCCAAGCTCCTGGGGCGACAGTCCCGGATCGGGGAATTCTGCTAGTCATGCAGGGCAGATAGCGCGGAACTTTCATAACGCCCTCAACAAGATGCCCAAAGGCGGCTCGGATATGAATGGCCCAACGCCAAGGCTTGGCCATGACGAACTCTGATGTCTACACCGCTAGAGTTGGAGGCGAACGTCTGATACCGAACATTCTGTATCGTTTGCCTGTAGGCGCTCGTTAGAAGTGTCATGTTCCCGCCCATTAGAACTGTCAGGTTCTA
>CAXTGN010000186.1:0-8934 GCA_964243455.1 uncultured Acidobacteriaceae bacterium | reverse complement strand
GTCCACGTCGAGGAGCTGGTGACGTTGAACGTGGGATTGGCTTGGTGCTGCGCCTGGACGTTGCCCCAGGTATTCAAGTCCTGGGCTGCCGCGTTCCGTTGCTGCATGTTCTGAATCGCCATTTGCTGCGCGAGACAGGCATGAATAACACCCTGCGCCTGGAGTTCTTGAAGGTGCTGGGCTTGGGCCGCGTTCAGAAGGTTGAGCTGCTGGACCTCCGTGTTCGTGTCGTCGTCGTCGTCAAGCTGTTCGGCCTGCAAACTCTGCTGGGACGAAGCGTTGGCATCGCGGGAGGCACGGTACGCGCCGACTGCATGCATGCAATCTGGCGAGGCTGCGTCTGACGCCTCGACCATAGCAAGCTGCGAACGGCTGCTGCTGTTCGCAGCTTGCGTGGCGAGGTAGGTGGATGCGCTGCTGTTGACCGGGACCGTGGCATTGCCCCAGGCCGTCGATGCAGCGGATGGTGAGTTGGTGTTGAACGCCGTGGTCATCCCGCCCGTCTCTCCAAACTGGTTGGCGACGTTGACGTGCTCCATTTGCGTGAGGGTGGTCTTCCACTGCGATTTGAGAGAGAAGTGCTCAAGGTTCGTCTTGAGCATGTTGTATTGCGTTGTCATCTGCGAAAGCTGCGAGACGAGAGACGCATAGCTGGTTGGATCGAAAACGATGTCCCCGAGGCCGAAAAGCGCAAAGCTGGGGGTAGCGGTTCCGAGGATCACAACACCGGCAATCATCCATTTCCGGCGTCGTGTGAGCGTTAGATTCATGCGTCCTCCTGGTCTGGAACGACAGTTAGAGGGCGGGGTCTACGCGATGCTCTGCGTAAGAAGGAATGAGCATGTCTTGCGTGATGTATATGCGGGCGCGGCTACCCTCCTTTAACGTGATGACGGGCAGACGATTCAGGAACTTGTTTAGAATCTGCTCGCTCTCTTGAGCGGTTTGCTCAGAGATCCCATTGCGTAGCTCGGCGTCGGCGGTCAGGACGGAGCCTGTGTTGCCGATCTGCGCGAGGCCGCCGATCCCGCCTATCAGGGCGGCGGCGGCAAACGAACTCAAGTAGTGGTTGTTGACGTTGGTCGCAAGGCCGGTCGTTCCAAGGGGGGCAAGCCCAATGAACCTGTTGAGCTGGACCGAGAACCCGTCTGGGCAGATGGCGCGGTCGAACGTAACAAATAGCTTCCGTGCCTGGGAGCTGCCGACGCTCGACACATTTCCGATGAGCCGCGTTCCCTGGGGCAAAAGAAGCTGCTGGTGGTCATGCGAGTAGTAATCGGTGGTGAGCATTACGATCATGGGGCCAGCCAAGCTGCCGTCGATGTGGTTGGTCACGACACCCTCAAACACGGTTCCCTCGAAGACGCGGTAAAGCCGTCCCTGATAGCCGTCGAAATCGTAGTGGGCCATTGGGTCGGTGTTCGTCGTCGTGCTGGAGCCTCGTTGTGCGGAGACGGGCTGCAAAGCTGCCTGTCCAGTGCCGCCGGCCCTTCCTGCCGATGCTGCGGTGCCGAATTCTTCTCCACTCGCCTGTGTGCCGCCCTGCTCTCGCTCGGCCAGGACGTTCGCGGTCTCCTGATTGGGCGTGGGGTTCGGTGCCGCTCCTGTGGTCGTAGCATTCGGGTGTGCGAAGTCGATAGCCACGGTGTCGCTGTTTAGGGCGTCCTGGTGCTCCTTCTCGCGGGCGAGCTGCCGTTGCTTGGCTTCGGCCTGAGCCTGGGTCGCGTTGGAGGTCTTCTTGGGTGCGTTCGGGCTGTCGCCGTAAATCGCCTTTCGCTGGGCCGGGGTCATGGGGGCCGCTGAATCTGACTCGGGGCCGGGGACGGCTTGTTGATTCTGAAGCTGTGCCATCTGGTCGGCTAATTGCGTCTGGTGTATCCGGTCCTCCTGATCCTTCTGCGCCTGGAGGTTCTGCTGAGCCTCGAAGCTGCGAACCTGCTGGGCGTTGGGCGATGCTGGCCGCATGGCAAGATTGCTGCGTGGTGCTTCCTTCTTCGCTCCTCCTGTGAAGTTGGCGAGATTTGCCAAGCCGACAATGCCGAACAGGGCTCCCAGCCCGAGAATGAGCGGCAACGATTTCTTGATGGCGGGCGTAGCTGCTGGCTGAGCTGGAATGGCTCCGGGGTCCGTGGTAGGTGGTACTTTCTCGTCGGCCATGGTTAGTTGCTCCCTTCGGGGTGATCGCTGCCGGTGCGGTGGAACTCTACGCGCTGCTTGCCGATGGTCAGATAGCCCACAAGGACGGTCTTGGGGACCGTGTAAAGTCCGTCGTTGAAATCGAAGTTGATGAGGCTTCCCTTCCCGTCTTTCAGCTCATACAGGACCGGTGTCTCCTGAAAATGACCACGGAGGTAGGTGAACTTGTCATCCCGCCATACCTGCTGCAGACCCAGAGCATCGGCCTTTTTCCGGTCCCATGCGTAATCGAAATGCAGCTCTCCGGGGTACTGGCTCCGGTAAGCGTCGGCCTTGGTCTGCGCCGCCTTCAGGTCGTTCGTCTGCTTAGCTTGGGCCTCCGCTGCCTCGCGCTTGGCCTTGTCCAGCTCTGCGGCTGGAACGAAAACCGGCATCGCGGCCAGCTTGTCTTTCCCGGCCTGATCGCCTGGGGTCACGAAGACCTTGGAATCAAAGTGTGGGTCGCCGTCCGCCGAAACCTCGCGGAGCTGCAAGGTGTACTCGTTGCCGTGGTCCGACACGATATGAACGTCTGTCGTGCTGTTCGCAACCTTGGGCTTGATCGAAATGTAGCGGCTGGCGACGTGGCCTCCGTCGAACACCCATGAAACGGTGTCTCCGCCGAAAACGGTTGCGACCTTCTCCTCGGCCGGAAGTTCGATAAGGGTGGCCTGTAGCAGCCCGGTACGAATGATTGGAGGCGTGTCGGTTTCGGTGATGAGGACGGTTCGTGGTGCGTTGGGCAGGAGAACATGCTTAGGCTCCGGGGTGGTCCCGGCATAGCTGCTCGTGGTTGCCCCAGCCGCAAGGCCGAATGTCAGAAACAAAATCGGAAGGGTCTTCATAGTGTGTCCTTGTCGGTGGAGCTGGTCATGCAGGGGTGGGGCTTAGGCAGACTCTCCAAGGGCGAATCGCTCGATGCCCTCGGTGAGGCCGTACTGCTCGACGAGTTTGGCCCGGCGTACCCGGTCCTTTGGTTTGGTGGAGAACTTCGCATAGCTGCGGTTGTCGAGGTTGAGCGTGAGCACCTTGGAAAGGCCATCGCGCCGTATGTAGAGGGCTTCCCTTTGCCGCAGGCTCTCAAAAAGGTCAAGCTGCTGCTCGGTGAGCTTGAAAAGCTCACCGTAGTGTTTGCGGTTGAACGTGGCATCGGGCAGGAACACGAAAGAGGTGCAGGAGTTCACAATGCTGTCTGCGTTGTCGCCTAGATCGTTGGCAGACTGGCCGATAAGGGTCACGCCGCCAAGGTTCTTCCGCACGGTCTTGATGGAAGCGAGAGCCGCGTCGAGGAGCTGCTTGTTCTTCATCGAAGAGAACAACTCCTCGATGATGATGTGCTTGGGAACGCCGAGATTTGCCGGGTTGTAGAGCACGTCGTTGATGCGCCGGAGAATCCACACCATGAGCGGCTCGATGAGGTCGGCATACTGTGCGTTGTTGACTCCCTGGAAGTCGAAGCACTGTAACCGGCTGAGGGAAAGCTGATCCTCTACGTTGTCGAAAATGTTCGCGTAAACGCCGTCTTTGACCCACTTGCTCATGTAGCGGTCAAGGTGACGGGGCAGGCCAAGGAACCCGAGACGGCGGTTTTCTGGGCCAAGATGATACATGCCCTGGACGGCCTTGTAGACCACATCCTCATCCTCTGGGCTCAGCTCCGCGCCGCCGTTGGTGAGAAGCAGCTTGACGAAGGAGTAGAGAAATTTGAGGTTGCTTTCGGTCGGCTCCAGCGCGAACGGATTGACTCGCGGCCCGTCCGTCCCAACCCGGTCCACCTTGCCGCCGTATAGTTCTACCTGGTTCTCATAGGAAGCGCCGATGTCGAAGATGTAGGTGAATCCGTTGTATTTCCGCTCTAGCGCGGCCTCCTGATTGATCAGAACGCTTTTGCCTGAGCCGGTCGGTCCGATGACGAGCTTTACCCGAACGCCATTGACATACGCATCCTGAAAGAACGGTGTCCGGGTCCTGGTCTCGAAGACATTCAGGTACTCGGCGTCAAGGTCTTCCGAGTGAACGTGTCCAATGTGCGGAGCGAAAACAGACGACATCCGCGCGTGGTGGTTCTCTGCCAGCCAGAGGGGAAAGACGTTGAACTTTCCATTGGCCGGGAACATCGTGTAGAACGCGGAAAGATTCCCAAGACTCTCCTCGATCACCTGGGCGCGTGCATCGACAAAGTGACGATGCACGGCAGGAACGATTACATGGAGCTGTTCCATGCTCTTGGCCGCTACCAGCAAGCGCATCGTGAACTCGCCCTGCGCCGTCTGGTCGAGCGAACGGATCACCTCGCTCAGGTCATCCACGCTCATATCTGCGGCCTTGGCTCCAGCGCCGCCGTCAAGAGAGGCAGTGTTCTTTCCGGCCATCACGCGGGAAAGGACGCCGATCTTGAAAAAGCTGATGAACTTTTCCTGCTGCGAGATCTCCGACCGGGCGGCGGCGGTCGACCTCGGTTTCCAGCTTGTGCAAAGAACGCTGTCGCAATCGAGCGTCATCAGTCCTGAGAACTGGCAGGGACGGGATATTTCGGGCGTCGTCATGAGCGAAAACAACTGGACGAAACGCTTCCCCACCCTGAGATGGTCCGCGTTCCAGCTCAACGGACTTTTGACGATCTGCCGGTCAACGCCGCTGTCCTTGTCGAGCTTGCAATGATCCGCCCACGGTTCAAGGTTGTAGAGGTAGCTCATGAACGGGAAGGCTTCTTCCTTGTCCATCAAGCGCAGGCCGATGATGGGGCCGAGATGCGAAACCAGAATGCTTGCGGTCTTCTGAAGGTTCGCCATCATCCGTGCGTTCTCACCGGCCTGTTCGGTCGGCTTGCGCTGAAACGGGTTTGTCTGTGGCGGCTCGATGGTGAGGCACCAGCGAAGATCAATGCGCCGGAAACCCGCCGTTTCGTCAAGAAACGTGAGGCGGTCCCTGACGAATGCCTCCGTCACCGGGTTTTCGTACCTCTCCTGGCGTGGAATATCGAACCCGGAGAGAACCCGCGTGTACTGGTACAGGCAGGCCCCCTCGGGCAGACCACGGAGGGATGCTCCAATGAGGCGCACCCGGGCCTCTAGCTCCTGATCGGTCAGGCTCTCTTCGTCCATGCCGGTCAGGTGAAGCCAGCAGGCATAACCGCCGGTCTTCAGAGCAAGCATGGTCGGGCTCACGAAACGCGAGAAGGGCACGATGCTGCAACCAGCACCGGCCTTCGCGTACCAGGGGGAGATTCTGTTTTGCTCAGCCTTGTTTGCGAGGGTCATAGTAGCTCTTCTGTAAAAGGCTGTGGCCCCAAAGCTGGAACATCTTCGGGTGCTTGCGGACGGTAAACCATGCTCCAGCGACCAGTACCGGGAAGCTGAGAATGGCCATCATGCGGAATCCGACGAGGAAAACCATTACCGAAACGAAGACGATTGCCATCCATGCCGGTAACTCCAGCCCGAGCTTCGACCTGGACTTGTTCATCGCCTGATTGATCGGTAAAGGTTCCCCTCGTTTGGACATTGCCTGCTCCTACGCGAGCCACTGGCCGTGAGCGGTGACGATCATCGAAACCGACTGCCCGGTGAGCGAGCTGATCCAGCCTGCACCCCAGCCAAGAACGCCAGCCCCGAAGATGGCTCCACCAAGGGCAGGGATCGCCCTGGCGAAGTTGCCGCTCATCATCTGCACACCGGCAAAGATGAGGCTGATAAGGCAGATCACCGCACCGGCGTACTCGGCGAAGGTCTTCACGGTGGTCATGAGCGTGGTCGCGCCCGACATATCGATCGTGCCTTGCGCGTGAGCTGCGGACGTGACGGCCAGCGCGAGGATGAAAGGTGCCAAGGTGCGGCCAGCAGACATGATGTTGCGCTTGGAAAGTTTGCTGGCAAAACGAGTGGCGAAACGAGTGGAACGACGGGCATCGAGCGACTTGTTCACGGCTAATCTCCTGGCGAAGCTTGAGGTTGAAGTGCGGTGGTCGAAACAAGCCATACGGATCTCTACGTAGGCTTTTGGCCCAGTTTTGACTGATTTGGCTTCTAGGGCGAGCTGTGATGCGTGGTGCTGATTTTGAGTTGTACTGTATTTGTACTAGCACAGTCAAGTGCGCGCACATTGGGCCGGACATACTCGTTGGACCTCCACGTCATTGGACTTTAGTGGCTTTACTAGCTGGCTACACAAGGCCTCGGTCGTATGGATTTGTCCGCACAGAACGCTTATAAGTGAAGTACGAAGTCCTCGAACTAACGGAACGCGGACTAATCCAGCCGCGTCTGTATTGCGTTCTTTGGGAGTGCTGTTGATGGAAGCAGCCGTTTAGTCAGACAATTCCCGCGGAAGGTAGCAAATGGACACGCAAGACGTCGATCAGGATTATGAAGACTTCCTGAAACTGCTCGCGACGCAGATCAAGAAAATGCGTTTGGAACGTGGGCTCACGTTGAGGGACATGGTCGTCACCCACGGGTACCACGATTCACAATGGCGGCGGATGGAGCGTGAGGGAGCCGGTGGAGTGCAGTCTCTGCTCAGGATCGCGAAGGCTTTTGGCATCTCGCTTTCCGTACTTCTCGATGGCCTCGGCGAATACCCTAAAGAGGCTGTCGCAGCGATCGAGCGCGAGAAGAAAGAGGCTGCGAAGAAGCGGTTCGGGACCGGCTCACGCAAAAGCCAGAAATGAAGAGCAAGTCTATTCTGGGCGCGTTCTTCTCAAGTTGCCGCAGAAATGAGAGAGGCCCCTCCTGGGCCTCTCTCACTAAGCGGCCCTATTCGGCCGCTTCCCTTCCCTCTCCGGCCTCAGCCCTTTCGGCTCGATCGAGTTTGAGAATCGAGTCCACCCGGATCTCCCAGACGGTTTCTTCTGCGCCGGTCTTCTTGCTGTCGTATTTGCGGCTGCGCAACTCGCCCTCGACCTGGAGATGTGCGCCCTTCTTCAACGTGCCGGCGAACTCGGCGAGCTTTTTGCCGAAGACTACGCAACGGTGCCATTCAGTATGCGAGATGTACTTGCCGTCCTTCTTATAGGAGCTCTTGGTTGCCAGCGAGAGGGTGGTGAAGCTGCGGTTGTCGTTGGAGCGAACTTCTGCGTCGTTGCCGAGAAAGCCGATGAGCGTGACATTGTTCTGGTACATGGTGGTGATCTCCGTTTCGGTGTATTGCCCGTATCCTGCTCGGGTCACCCTTCACGAAGTGAGCGAGTGGGCCCGGCTCCCAAGTGCCAAGGAGTGCTTTCTGGGAGGGGCCCTGAAGAAGTTTGTGTGGCGTTCTTGGCCGCGGTTTTACAAACTTCTTTTGGGAGGAACCGTGACCCCGCAGGGGCGGCGCAGCCGAAGCAGAACGACGCCGTGCCGCAGGGCGCCGGTTTGGCCCCGAAGCGTGACCCCGAGCAGAGGACGGGATACGAGGCGGTAGGCTCCCGCTGGACCGTGTCACTCCATTTCTTCTCGGCTGCAGAAGCTTGCCCAAACCGCAGCTCATCGCTGCTGGCTATGGCTTGAGAAAGGATGGCCTTTCGCACTGTCCGTTGTGCTTCTCGAGGCCCGCTGCTGACTCACTGCAGAAGCCGAGAAACAGGTTGTGCAGCGCAGTCCACGACAGATGATGGTGAATTGTGGTGACTGGACGGAATTAGCAGAGTACTGATGCAAGCTGGAAGTCACGAGGCGGCGGTCTGACAGGCGTGTCGGTCAGCCTGCATATTGCTTCAGTGCCCGGCGAGCCTTCTCGCGCGCCGAGTCCGATGCGCTTTCGTCGTCTGCGGTGGCTCTGAGTGTGTGCATCTCTTTTTCAAGCCAAGTTTGCAGATCACGCTCTTGCTGGACCTTTCGTTCTTGTTCCTCAGCTGCCAATCTAAGCCCGTCATTCCGCCGCCTACGAAAGTCTTGGAAGGTCACGCCTTCGAAGCATTGCGGCACGGTTGCAAGGATAAGGCCTGTTGGGTTTTTGATGTTCTTGTTCGTGAGTGCGATCTGAAGTTTTTCGTTCACAAAGAAGAGAATTTCATCGATCTCAGCATCCCGCCTTACGCTCCGACATTGACGTAGTAATTGGTGTGCAGCTGCTTCATCAACCGGCCAGTATTGCGACATGGCCTCGGAAATTTGACGAACATCCAGGTCTAGTTGTTCGGCCTGTAGACCTAAACTCGGCCTATCGTTTGCTTGTTCAGAAAGACCCTTGTCCGACGGTCGTTGAGCCCTTCGCGCAGCAGTCTTCAGAAGCCCGGGGAGCGGAACAAGATCACCGGCCTCTGTGACAAAGACAACACTTTTCTTGCGGATGACGAACTCTAGACCGGCAGCTCTGCGTCTCTCTAGTATTTCTTTGTACGAAAAAAGACGATACAGCCGCGGCATAACGTCACGGCTGTCATGTTCGTCCAAGATCTCGATTGCGAGCTTAGCTCGTAACCCGATGATGTTGATCCTTACGTTTGTTCGGTGCATCCGGGATTTTTGAGCAAGCTCAGCGTAACCAACGCGAAGCGTCCGCGAACCAAACGGGTCTGAGGCTTCGGGCTTTGCCGCGCTCCACATTGCAGAAAAGAGAGCATCCTCGCCTTGGGAATGAGCGTCCTGCGCTAGAACGCATCGTCTAATTTTGCGGTTTTGCCAGACTACGTCTCCCTGAACCATTGGCATCCGGCGTAGTGGTCGGGAATACTGCTCGGTCCCCACATAGAAGCTCGGCCTGGACTGTGTACTTGTAAGCGTATCGCTGCCAGGTAGTGTCTGAGCTTTAGCCTTCACTGAAGGCGACACGCCACCTATA
>CAXTGN010000185.1:7850-8943 GCA_964243455.1 uncultured Acidobacteriaceae bacterium | reverse complement strand
CTCCGTCTGCTACCAGGCCCGGTGAAGGGGGATGTGCTCTGTCCACGGGCGCCGGCCAGCGCAGGTCAAGCGTCATGGGAAACACGGGGTTGCGCTCTTCTGGTGGCAAGACCACAGGACCCGCTGAGGGTGGCGTCACCTGAAACCGCTCCAGGCGCCGCTCCCGCGCTTCGTCGGCATCCGCTGGCCGCGTGGTGTGCACCGTTCCGTCCGGGCGCCCTGCGTAGTAGGTACAGTGACCCACGGAGCGACCCTTGAACGTGTCGATAAGCTCGAAGGCAAGCGGTGTGTGCACGGGAATGGTAGGATGCAGCGCTGCGGACAGCCGGCGCGCCCGATAGCGTATCCCGGCAATCTGTTCGCCCGGCTCGCCCGTGGCACGGAGAGGGACCCTGCGTCCATTGCAGGTTACAGCGTAGCGTGACGCCACGGCAGCTGTGACCTTCACCTGCATGCGTTCCAGCGATGAGTCCACGCTGCGTCCGGTGCCGCCGGAGGTCGTCTCCTCGGCGAGAACGTTCCAGGGCTCAAGCGCCTGCCGCAGTTCGAGTTCGACACCCTCGGCGACGACCGATCCTATCTCCGGAAAGCGAAACTCAAATTGAGGAGCGAACCATGTGTCCTTGAACGCGTAACCCTCGCGACCGAGGTGCTCGAGCACTTCGCCGAAGTCCTTCTGCACGAAATACGGCAGCATGAAACGGTCATGCAACGCCGTGCCCCAGCGGGACAGTTCGCCCGTAAACCTCTGTCGCCAGAACAGACATACCAGCGCCCGCACCAAGAGGCTCTGCAGCAGCCCCATCCGGGGGTGCGGTGCCATCTCGAAGGCACGCAGCTCCAGCAGGCCAAGACGCAATCCTGTGCCCTCGGGCGGATACAGTTTGTCGATGCAGAACTCCGCCCGATGCGTGTTGCCGCTCACATCCACCAGCAGGTTGCGGAACAGGCCGTCGAGGATGTAGGGCGGACAGTCATGATCGGGCAGGTGACTGAACGAAAGCTCCAATTCGTACAGCGCATCCGTGCGCGCCTCGTCCACGCGCGGGTACTGGCTCGTCGGGCCCACATACATGCCGGCAAAAAGATACGA
>CAXTGN010000185.1:7498-7840 GCA_964243455.1 uncultured Acidobacteriaceae bacterium | reverse complement strand
CGGCCCTCCGACCGTAATATGGCTGCCGCCGCCCGTAGCCTGATGGCTCCCGTCATAGCCAAACTTTCCTTCGATCAGGCGATGCCGATGTGCCTCCTCCGCAAGCAGTACATTCAGCGCCTCCAAGTCGTCCCACGTGTTCGTCGGAGGCAGATTCACCTCCAGCACCCCGGGGTCGGGGGTAAGCCCGAAGTTACGCAGACGCGGGTCGCTGGGCGGGGTATAACCCTCCACCCACACGGGCATGCCGAGGTGCGCGCTCGTGTCCTCCACCGCCGCAACGAGATCGAGGAAATCCGCCAGCACCGGAACGAACGGAAGAAACACATGCATCCGCCCCTC
>CAXTGN010000185.1:3894-7483 GCA_964243455.1 uncultured Acidobacteriaceae bacterium | reverse complement strand
GCGCCGGGTGAGCCGGCAGTCTCACGACTCCTGAAGACGCTCCGGCGAACGAGCCGTCCTCCATCGCATACAGGAGTTTATCCGGCGCCACCCAGGGCATGTTCTCAACCGGAATACGAAAGCCAATCGGCGAGTCTCCCGGCGACAGTAGGAGGCGTTCTGCGCGCGGGAACCATAGCTGACTGGACCACGTCAGTCGGCCTCCTGGCTGCCGCCGACGGAGCGGCAGAATGTAGCCTGCAGGTTCGCCGCCCTTGGCCTCCTCTTCGGAAGTTCCGTCCGTCGGATCAAACGCGGGTAGGATGTCGTCCGCGCTTACCTCCAAACGACGGGTAAGCGCCGTCATGAACCGCAGCGCTGCGGCATCATCAAACCCGTATTCCCGGTCCTCCCGTGCGAACAGGTCGCCGTTCTCCCACACCGGCACGCCATCCGTCCGCGAGATGCATTGGAACGCCCAGCGTGGCAGTGCCTCGCCCGGGTACCACTTCCCTTGCCCAAGGTGCAGAAGCCCACCGGGTGCCGTCCGTTCGCGGAGGGCCCAGATCAGCTCCAGCCCGCGTGTTCGTTTCGCAGGCCCGAGCGCCGCAAAGTTCCATTGCAGGCTCTCCGGCTCGTCGATCCCCACAAAGGTCGGCTCTCCACCCATCGTCAGGCGGACATCCTGGGCCAGGAGATCGCGGTCGACGGCGTGTGCCAGTTGCCGAACCTCCGCCCACTGCTCCTCGCTGTAGGGTCTGGACAGGCTCGGCGCCGTATTCACACGACGGACGTTCATCTCAAAGCTGAACTCGACCTCCGAGGGCTCGGCCGTGCCACCGATAGGCGCCGTCTGCAAAGGCGTTGGTGCAAACGCTAGAGGAATGTGCCCCTCCGCCGTCAAAAGACCCGAGGTGGCATCCATCCCAATCCAGCCCGCACCGGGTAAAAACACCTCCGCCCACGCATGCAGGTCCACCCCGTCCTGCTTCGGGCCGCCAGCTTCCTGGGCTTCCGGCGGCTCGGGTGCCAGCTGGATCAGATACCCCGACACAAACCGGGCCGCCAAACCCAGCTGCCGGCAGACCTGCACCAGCAGCCAGGCCGAATCCCGGCATGAGCCCAGACGTTGCTCCAGCGTGGACTCAGAGCTTTGCACGCCATGCTCCAGGCGAGTTGTGTACTCCACCTCAGCACACACCCGCTGATTCAGGCCGATCAGAAAGCTCACCGTAGGCTGGGTCTGTCTCCCGATACCCGCCAGAAACGTCCGCAGGTACGGACCGGCGACCTCAGGCGTGCGATACGGCTTCAGATCCCGCTCCAGATCGTCGGTGTACGTGAACGGAAACGAATCGTAGCCCGGCTCCAGCACAAACGCGAAAGGATTGATCGGCGTCAGGTCGGCTAGGAGTTCCACCGTGGTCACAAACGCATCCGTCCTCCCTGGAAACAGAACCCGGGCCACATGATTGCCAAGCGCATCGAATTGCCAGTTCAGAATATTGTCGGGAGGCGCCACCCGGAGCTCGTAGCTGAGAATCGGCGTCCGGCAGTGTGGCGACGGGCGCAACTGAATGACGTGCGGTCCCAGGGCGACAGCCCTGGCATACCGATATTGTGTACGGTGGTGCAGCGCGACCTGTATCGCCATTCATCCTCGTCAGGCGCATGTTGCGGTCCCGCCATCCCGCCCGGTGTTGCCTGCGGAACCGGCCAGATTCTGTGACGAGGACCACTGCCTGTGTCTCACCATCGTACCGAATCTGTCCGGGGGAGATCGCATCGGCATCTCCGAAAGGTACGGTAAACTAAGCCCTCCCCCGAGCGGCACCACGGTATTCAAAGATCCTCAGGACATCCATGCTGATCCTTTCCGAGTTCGATATCCAGTTCCAGCTCCCCTTCAAGAGCCCCATGGTCGCGGTGCTGCATCTTCACCCATCCGTGGAGCCGAGCCTGCGCTCCGGCAACGATTTGCTCGTGGAGCATCTGGTCAGCTCCGACCCGGCCGACAATGTCGTGATCCCCTCCACCGACTACCTGGATGTCTTTGGCAATCGTTGCGCCCGCTTCATCGCGCCCGCCGGCCACCTTCGGCTTTCCGGGAAAAACGTCATCGACGCACCCTCGACTCCGGACCCTATCTACCCCGATGCCGGGGAGACGCTCATCGAGGATCTGCCCTCCGACACGCTGCAGTTCCTCTTACCCAGCCGTTATTGCGAGGTAGACCGCTTCGGCTCCATCGCCCAGGACCTGTTCGGTTCCACGAAGCCGGGTTGGGAACGCGCTGTCACCATCCGCGACTGGGTGCATGACAAGGTCACCTTCAACTACAACGCCGCCCGCCCGACAAAGACTGCCATGGACGTCTTCACGGAGCGCATCGGCGTCTGCCGCGACTTCCAGCATCTGGCCGTCACCTTGACGCGGTGCATGAACATACCGGCACGTTATGTCACCGGCTATATCGGCGATATCCGCCGTCCCTACAGCGGCCCCGGAGACTTCAGTGCCTGGTATCAGGTCTATCTCGACGGGAAGTGGGTCGATCTCGACGCACGCCACAACTACCGTCGCCTCGGACGCATCTTGATGGCCACGGGTCGCGATGCCGCAGATGTTGCCATCACCACCAGCTTCGGCGCCGCGTACCTTACTTACTTCTACGTTGAATCGAATGAACTGGACGAGGCCGGCAACAAGATCGCACTTCCCTCGGGCGTCGCTCCCGCGCCCATGCCTGCCGCGGAGGTAAACTCTCCAACGCAGACCAACAACAGCCAGTTCAGTCCCAGTCAAACCCAGTCCGCGACATCCTAGTCCCCTGCCCGGTAGAGCCGCTGAGTGTGCATCAGCTCGAGCTCAGAGAACCGGATCTCGGAAGCGTCTCAGGCAGCCTCAACCAGATACAGGCTGCGGCTGCGAAGACGACGCTACTCACCAGCATGCCGGCAAGCAAGCCGAATCGATCCGCCAGTAAACCGGTGAGAATGGGCGAAAAGAAGCTTACCAACCGCCCCCAGTTGAAGATGGAGCTTGCCGTTGACTTCAGGTGAGGTGGGTAGAGCTCGGCAAGCCAGGGTCCCCAGATCACGCTTGCAGAAAGCGAGAAACCGTAAAGAACACCGATAGCCATCAGCGACGGCCCAGACCCCGGCACCGTAAGATACGCGACGATAGCTCCTGCCGCCGCAAAGAAGCCCAGGGCACCCTTGCGTCGGCCATAACTGTCGCTTGCCCACCCCCAGAAAAAGCCGCCCAGGATGTTCCCTGCAAACTGCGTCGCAATGAGCCGCCCTACGGCCGCCGGCGGCAGATGGCGCACACTGAGCAGATACGTCGTCACCCACCCGCTAAACGCCTGGTAGGCGAAAAAATTCAGTCCCGTCATCGTCGCGAGCAACAGCGTCTGCCGCCGCAGCGCAGGGCGGAACAACTCCGCCAACGGCAGCTTGCCTCCCCGCTGTGGCGAATTCTGGCTGCTTGGAACCACGGCGTACGCAAGCCCTGCCAGAAGCACGGGTGGCACCCCGCCCATCCACAGAAGCACCCGCCAGTCCCGGCCCCCAAGATGCCCAAACGCAATGCCACGCGTGATGATCGC
>CAXTGN010000185.1:0-3884 GCA_964243455.1 uncultured Acidobacteriaceae bacterium | reverse complement strand
AAGGTTGCGTTGATGGCGCTCGCCAGCTTGCCCCGCACCGTCGGCCGGAACAACTCCACATAGATCCCCACCACAACCGGAAAGCTGCCACCCAGAAACAAGCCAAGCGCAAACCGCTGTAGAAGCAGCGTCGGGTAGCTTGACACCAGCGTGCCCGCGAGAAGCAGGGAGCCGTACCCCGCCATCACCACCGCCAGCATGGTTCGCCTGCCCAGACGATCGGCCATTTGTCCGATCGTGAGCGCCCCAATCAGCGCTCCCGCTCCCTGTGCCGAGTACGCCGATCCAGCCTGCGTCAGGCTCAGCCCCAGGCTCGCGCGATACAACGGACGCAGCACATCCACCGTGTTCCACGCCCAGCCATAAAAGAACTCGGCGATCAGCAGAAACCCAAACGCAGTCAATCGCCGCGACAGCGGAAGCTCGGCAAGCGACCCTGTCACCCCCACCGGCACGGGCGACACCACCACGCCCTCATCCACCGGCAACAGCGCGGGCGCAACCTCCCCGGACACGCCTCGAACGATCATGTGACCTCACACCGGCAAGCGACGATCCACGGCCCAATCCTGCTCTTGCAGCACCTACCCGGCAGCGCGCTGCATGGCACCCAGCTTTAACTGCACCAGCATCGAAAGCTCGTCATACAACGTCCACTCGTCCACGATCTTTCCGTCGCGCACATGCAGGTGCGTAAAGCCCATCACGGCCAGTTTCAGGCCGGTTGGCGCGCCCAGTGAGCCATAGCCCAGGTGATGTCCGTCCAGCATCCATCGGATCGCCACCTTGACTCCGCCTTCTTCGCTCTCCACCGAACAAATGTGCTGGGGCACATACGCACAGTCCGGAACCATTGCTACAAGCCGCATGCTCTGTTGCATCACCGCTGCCGGCCCGTAGAGCTCCCGCATCAGGGGTCCATGCCATTGGCAGTTCGAGGCATAGATCTCGCCGATCTTGCCGAACATGCGCTTGTTGAAGATGTGATGAAGCCAGCGCAACACCTCGGCCTCAGTCTCCGTATGCGCCAACGACAAATCCGGCTCTGTCTCCGGTGGATACTGTCCCAGCAGTCTCCGGTTCTCTGCGATCTCCACCACCGCTTCCCCTGCTTCAAACTTCCTGCGCGCCAGAGCCGTCGCATACTCCTGCGGATCGATCCGCAGTTGCACCAGCTGCGCCATGTTGTCGCGCGCCACCCACTCCCGGTAGATCTTGTTCTCCAGGATCATGCAGTCCACGATCGTCCGTGTAACAAAGGTGCGCCCGGTAGGCTTGCCGAAGAGGCCGTACTCCGTGTGCCGCCCCGTCCCGTGCGTCATGTGTGAGGTATAAAAGCCATCCACGTCATTGCCGCGCCAAACCACGGACGTCGCCATCCCGCGGCGATCCGGCAGTTCCACAATGCGCTGGATCGTCTCGCGCACAATGCTTTCTCGGTCATACATGGTGCCCAGCACTCCATACAAAACGCAGTTGTGCGTGTAATGCGTATAGATCAGCCCCACATCCCGTTCGTCCCAGATGCGGTGCGTGCAGCGCACAATGTAGTCCACAATGTCGGTATAGATCGGGTCGAAGCCGCGCATGCTCTGCACCCGCGGCCTGCCTGTCGGCACCAGCTCCGTGAAGTCGCGGCGCTCGACCTGCAATACCTGGCCGTCCCCTTGTTGCGTTGCCTCGGTATCCCTAGGCTGCTGCTCGCTCACTCGTTCTCCCCGAATCCGATCCGCCATTTATGCCGCGGCGGACGCGCTCGTACCCGTGCTCGTCCGCGTGGAACCATGCTGCCACAACCGCAGACACTCCGTCCGGTTTTCAACGACGCAAGCAGCGCTCATTCGTCGCTGAGTACAATCCTCCCGTTCGCCGCCGCACCTAAGTGCCGCGTATGGGAGCTTTCACCGATGCCGAACCTCCATCCGTCCTCCTGGACACCGGAAGCCATGCGGGGCCGCCTCGTCCGCTACGCTGACCTCCAGGCCTGCCGCACCGCCTTCATCGACACCCGCACGCCCGGCTCCACGGAGAAGGAAAACTTCACCATCATCGGCCCCGGCGTCTCGGAGAGTGCAGACCAGCACGTGCACATTCGCGAACAGCACGACTTTAACATCGGCGGGGCGCGTCAGCCCTTCGGCTGCGTCAACTCCCAGCACAGCCATGACACCGCCGAGATCTTCGTCGTGCACAGCGGGCATTGGCGTCTCCACTTCGGTCCCAACAAGGAGGACGGTTCCCTCGACATCGGTCCCGGGGACGTCGCCTCCGTCCCTATCCACATGTTTCGCGGCTTCAGCAAGCTCGACGATGGCAAAGGCTTTCTCTGGATGCCGCTCGGTGGGGACGACCCGGGCAAAGTCACCTGGGCGCCCGCCGTCTTCCAGGCCGCCGAAGACCACGGCCTCAAGCTCGCCAAGGGTGGCCGTCTCATCGACACCACGCAGGGCGGCTACGAACTCAAGGATGTCGAGCTCGAAGCACCCCTAAGCAACGAAAGCCTCGCTCATCTACAAACGCCTCCCATAGATAAGCTCGAAGGGTGCCTCGTACGTGCGGACTCCTTGCAGGCCAACCCCCATTCACCGCTCGCGGCTGAAGGCGTCGAAGAAGCCGGCGTCATCGTCCCGCAACCCACCGGCGACGGCTTTCCGGCGGGACCTATCGTGGGCTGGTGGCCGCACGATCTCAACCTGCGCCGCCTCACGCTGCAAACCGGCGCCTACATCCCCATCCACGCGCGGGAAGAGGTCGAGGTGCTCTTCGTGCAAAGCGGCACCATCGAGATCTCCTGGCTCCACGATGGCCACGAAGAATCGCTGCTGATGGGCGCGGGCGACACGCTCTCCGTGCCGACCGGCGTGCAACACGCCTTCCGCAACACGGCCTCCGTCCCGGCCGTGCTCTTCGTCGTTCGCGGGACGGAGAATCCGCAGCGCCCGGTCTTTGCCTCAGCGCCCGTCAGCGGACTCGCCGGCGCTTCCGCCTAGACGCACCTGCCGCATCACCGTATCAGCTCCGCAAACGTAGCCGCCCTGCGATCATGGCGGATCGCCGCTGCACGGCGATGGCCCTCAAGACCCTCGCTCGCACTTTGGCGTATTGCCGGCGGCGCCACCAGATCCACCGCGCTGTCCTCCAGCCACTGGTGCGTGGCAATCTTCACATACGATCCGACCCACAGCCCGCCCGTGTATCGCCCCGCATGCATCGTCGGCAGCGTGTGATTGGTTCCCACGCACTTGTCCGAATACACAACGCTCGCGTTCTGCCCGATAAACAAGGACCCATAGTTCCGCAGCTTCTTCGCAAACTCGCGCGGCTCGGCCGTGTGGACCTCCAGGTGCTCCGCCGCGATGAAATCCGAGTACCGGATCATCGCCGCCTCGTCCCTGCACACCGTGAACTCGCCATAGTTGGCGCAGCTCTCACCTGCGATCTTCGCCGTCGACAACGTCTCCAACTGCCGCAGGACCTCGATCGCGGTCGCTTCAGCCAGCGCCCTGTCCGTCGTGATCAGTCCCACTCGCGTGCGGACATCATGCTCCGCCTGCGCCAGCAGATCGGTCGCAATCAGCTCCGGATCGCCCGTGCTGTCGGCCACCACAAAGATCTCCGACGGCCCCGCCAGCTGATCGATGCCCACCGGCCCAAACACCTGCCGCTTGGCCTCATTCACAAACGCATTGCCCGGTCCCACGATCTTGTTTACCCCCGGCACGCTCTCCGTCCCATACGCCATCGCCGCGATCGCCTGCGCTCCGCCGATACGAAAGATCCGGTCCGCCCCCGAAAGATGGCAGCCCGCAATCATCGCTGGATGCGCATTCGGCGGCAGGCAAGCTGCTACCTCATCGCAGCCTGCCACCTTGCCCGGCACAATC
>CAXTGN010000184.1:7511-8948 GCA_964243455.1 uncultured Acidobacteriaceae bacterium | reverse complement strand
AGAAGTTCATGCATCTCTTCGCCCATGCCGACGATGATGCCTGTCTTGGTTACAATCGGGCCCTCGGCGTGCGCGGCAGACTCCTGCTTGGCGCATTGGAGGAAGCGCAGCGACTTTTCATACCGGCCACCGGATTTTGCGACCCGGTACAGGCGAGGCACGGTTTCGATGTTGTGATTGAGGATCTCGGGGCGGGCGTCGACGACCATCTGACGCGCCGCATCCACGCCCTGAAAGTCCGGGGTGAGTACCTCCACATGGCAGCCGGGGGCCTGGCGCCGGATCTCGTGGATGACCTTTACAAAGGCGGCCGCTGCCCCAATGTTGTCGTCGTCCCGGTTCACACTCGTGATCACGGCATGGCGCAACCCCAGCGTGGCAACGGCATAGGCCACGCGCTCCGGCTCGGTGTGGTCAATGGGCTCGGGCCGGCCCTTGGGTACGGCGCAGAAGCCGCAACGCCGCGTGCACAGGTTGCCGAGCATCATGAAGGTGGCCGTCTTGTGATTCCAGCACTCGCCGATATTGGGGCATTGCGCGCTCTCGCATACCGTGTGCAGGTTCAGATCGCGGGCGAGCTTCTTCAGTGAATGAAAGGTCTCGCCCACCGGAGCGCGGGCCTTCAGCCACTCCGGCTTTTTCACCGGCTTGCGGGGAGTGAGATCGATCTGTACGAGCGCTTCGGATTGCACGAGCGGAGCCATGGGCTCCCTCTATTGTATCCGGGCACGCCCGCCGCCGCCCCGCTAGGACGCGCGCAGAATGACCGCGCTCCCAGCTGGCAGATCGACCTTTCCATGGAGTGAAGGTTCGGAGGCAGGGGACCACGCCCCGCTGGCATCCATTGAGGCTCCGCCCAGGGTGATGTCTGTTCGGCTATCAAGCGAGGGTGCACTGAGCCGTACCGCCGTGAAGTTGTCCCAGGGAGCCATTGGTAGGGAGATGCGCACGGAACGCTCGACCGACCGGTTGATCAGCACCACGGAGCGCAGGCGGCCAGCTTTGCCCAGTGCATAGGCGCGGATGTCACCCCCTGCGAGTGGAAGGGCGGTCGCATATACGTCGGGCGCGTCCCTCGTTGCCAGGGCAAAAGCGAGCATGCCGTAATAGGGCACACCGGCGCTGTTGCGGCCGGCACCGTCGTCCTGAATGGGCGAATAGGAGCTGATGAAACCGAGTTGGTTGACGCCCGTCTCCATGTTGACGCCGGCACATCCGGCCCCTGCGAGCAGCAGCATGTAGTCCAGCGTCCACAGCGCACCGGTAAAGGTATCGCTGACGCCCGGGCGGCCGCCGCCGAAGAACGAGTTGGTCTCGCACATGCGCCAGGGCAGGCCGCTTCCCACGGAGGCACGACGCAGCCGCTGCAACTCGCTCCCGAGTCCCGGATCGGGTCCAAGCAGCTGCGAGCGGGTGCCCTGTTGCTGCCCGCCACGG
>CAXTGN010000184.1:0-7501 GCA_964243455.1 uncultured Acidobacteriaceae bacterium | reverse complement strand
GTAATAGTGCGTCGTCAGCAGCTGCACATCCCCGTGCGCGTCGGCGGCCATGCGTTCCACCCACTCCAGGGAGGCTGCGGTGTCCGGCGCGGCGAAGCGCAAACCGGGCAGGGCGGTCGACAGGGCGTCATGCCAGCGGCTGTACTCCGCATGCCACGTCTCGTAGGTGTAGGGGGCAGGGCGGATCGGCGTACTGCCGTTCCCGTAGTTCTCGACTTCATTGCCAAGCTCGACCGCGAGCAGTCGCGATCCGAGGGCGTGGACCACGTCCTCGGCTTCGCGCAGAGCCTGTTCCAGGGTATTCCGGGCGAAGTTGAGGCTCCAGATAGCGGTCCAGTCACACGCATCCAGAAAACCACGAAGTTGTTCCAGGCTCGCGCGCGTGACGACGGTGTTCTTCGGCTCCGTGCGCACCTCTCCGGCAGCGGAATAGCTGGTGAAGTCCGCGACGATACCGCCGAGGCGCAGGACTCCGCTCCGTCCAAGATTGCGAACCAGGCGCAGGTACGGGCCGTTGCCTTTGCTCAGCAGCCCGAGGCGTGCCGCCGAGGACATCTCGTACCCGAGGCCCGTGAAGTTCTCGGGGATGGTGGCCAGCACGAGGCCTGCATCGATGTGCAGGTCCAGAATCGCATCCGCCGCTCCAAGGGCCCGTGTTGCGCCTGCAAGCATGGCGGCTGCGGCGCAACCCGCTGCCGTTCGCAGGACGGTACGGCGCGAAGGATTGGAGAAGCAATGTGACATGGAGGTCATCGGACCGTTCACCTCAGTGCAAGCGCTCGCGAACCTCGGTGCGGCTTAGGTAGAGAAAGAAGACCAGCGCAAACAGCCCCTGGATGATGTACGGCAGATGGCGTGAGGCGTGAAAGCCGTAAAAGTATCCCGCCGCCATCAGCACACACCCCGCGGAAACAATGGCCCACCCCCAGCGTCGCAGACGCAGCATGCCGAAGATGCCCACAAGCATCAGCGAGCACACGCCAAAGATGGAGTACTTGACCGAGCCGATGCCAAAGACGTTTCGCATCGCGGCAAAGGCATTCAACATGGAAAAGACCAGCAGATACATCCCGATGACGGCCATGCCCGGAAGCATGCCCCGGGCCTCGCCCGCGGGGGTGCCAGGTAACCGGCGCGATTGAAATGCAGTGTCCGCGGCCGGAGGGGCGTCGGGGTCGACGAAGCGGCTGCGGGTTGAGGAGGCCTGTTGTTCGTCGTTCGTCGTTCGTTGTTCGTTGGGCTGCGGCACGCTTACCAGTATCGCGCTTTCGGAGACCTCTCGCGGGTGATGGAGACCGTCCCGCAAGTCAGGCTGCTGCTAAGACTCAAGCGTCTCTCACGAAGTACGAGCAACGAGCAACAACTTACACCGTATGCAGATACGCCAGCAGCGCCGCCAGCGCGTCTGGATCGAGATCGGGCTGTGCCGGCATAAGGCCGTGTCCGTGCAGAACCGTCGCGGTGACGCGCTGGTCGTTCGCCGGGGCCCCTGAGTGCAGGTACGTTTTCTTGAAGACCCCGGCCAGGGCAGGACCGCGCTTGGCTTCGTCCACTCGCTCGTTGTGGCAAAAACCGCAGCGCGTCTGAAACACCGTATAGCCCTCCGTCTGTTGCGCGTTCAGCTGTTCCAGCGGCACAGGCGGAGCCGTACTGTGGCATCCCGCCATCGTCAGACAGCCCAACCCAAGCAGCAGCCCTGTCGCGTCGAAGCGCCTCACTTCACCGATTCCTTGAAGATCTGCTCCGCCAACAGGTTCTCTACCTTGGCCTGATCGCGCAGCATCTCGAAATAGGCGCTCTTCAGCAGCTGCGAGCGGCTGTCGTGAATCTGCTGGCGGATCGCCTGCTGCACGCGCGGATCGTTCAGATCGCGCTGCCCGGCCTGGGCCTTTTCCAGGAGGCGCAGGATCATGTAGCCGCCGATCTTCTTGGGGTCGGTCGGATCGGGGAAGGGGATGATGTCCGTGTCCTGGCCGGCGCGCAGCTTAGTGATTGCGGCAAACAGGGCAGGCGTTCCCTTTAGTTGGGACTCCGTGATGTTGCACATGTCGCCACCGTTGGAGGCTGTCTGTGGGCTTTCGGAGAAGTTCATCGCAATGGTGCCGAAATCTTCGCCCGAATCGAGCCGGTTCTTTAGCGTCTGGATCTTCTTGCGCGCGTCCGCGTCGGACATCGCCTTCGAGTTCTGCAGATTGCCCGTCGATACGCCTGGGCTTGGTGTCACAAGGATCTGTGCGAGGTGGTACGTGTTCTCCAGTAGGTTGAAGTCCGCTTTGTGCGCGTTGTAATACGCGCTAACGTCGGCGTCCGTCACGGTGATCTTGGAGTTGATCTCCTTGTTCAACAGCTTGTCGAACGTGATCGAACGGCGCAGGTCGCGGCGCACATCTTCCAGTGTGTGATTGCTGGCCTTTAGGCGCGCGTTGAACTGTTCTTCGGTGTAGGGCGCCTTCATCTCCTGCAGCTTGGCATCCACCTCCGCATCGGAAGCGGTGAGCCCGAGTTTGGCTGCACGCTGATAGGTGATCTCTTCCACAATCAGCTCGTGAAGGATGTTGAGCTTGAGGGTTTCGCTCTGCTCCGCCGAAGGCTGTTGCTGTTGCGCGTTGTTCTGCAGCTGCGCCGTGTAGATCTTGTCCACGTCGGCCTGCGTGATGCCCTTGCCGTTGACCATCGCGATGTCGCCCGGCGCCGCCCCTTTATGACAGCCGGAGATGGCAAGCAGGGCTGTACCGAGCAGGGCAGCGGACGAGCGGAAAACAAAGCGCATGAGCGGGCAATCCTTCAGTTTGCGCCCGCACATGCGGGACGCATTCAGCCTTAAGTTTACAGGACTTTGCGCATCGTCCTGTGTTTCAGCCCGGGTCCGAGGTCCCCGCCGCCGGCGATTTCAGCGCGCCGCAAAGCACCGCTGCCACGGCTGCCAGCCCCGCGATGGTATACAGGCCCCCGCTGAAGCCATGGGTCAGGTCTCTCAACCGCCCGGTCAGAAACGGGCCCAGAAAGCCGCCCACGCCGCCCACCATGGTGATGATCGCTACACCGCCCGCCGCCGCCTGGCCACCCAGGATCCGCGTCGGCAACGCCCAGAACGGCCCCATGATGGACCAGTAGCCCATCGCGGCCAGCGTCATCCCCACCAGCGCCGGCACAAAGCTATGCGTGGCGCCCGCCAGCCCGAAGCCGGCAACGCTCAGCAAGAAGCAGACGGCGATGTGCCAGCGTCGCTCGCCCGTGCGGTCGCTGGACCAGCCGACCAGCACCGTAAACAGCGCGGCCGCGACATACGGCAGCGTGGCGTACCTTGCAATCAGACTCGCGGCGGCGTTGGGTGCCATGGCACCGCCATGCGCCGCATGCAGCCCCAGCACATTGTTCAGAATCAGCGGCATCCACAGGTTCACCGTGTACACGCCGATCTGGTCCAGAAAGAAGATTCCCGCCAGCAGCCACACCACCGGCGTCTTGAACGCGTCAGCGAGGCTGTGTTTCTCATTCGCGCCGCCCGCTTCCCGGTCCTTCTCTAACTCCGCATCCAGCCAACGTTTTTCGTCGTCGCTCAACCAGGCCGCGTCGTCGGGCTTGTCCTTCAAGACGAACAGCACGGAGAGGCCCATCAGAAACGTCGGTATGCCTTCGGCAAGAAACAGCCACTGCCACCCATGCAGACCACCGCGACCCTCGAGCCGCAGCAAAGCGCTGGCAACGGGTGCACCCACGACACCGGCAATGGCGGTCGCCGTCATAAACTTGGCCACGGCCCTGGCGCGCTCGCGAGAAGGAAACCAGTAGGTCAGGTACAGGATCATGCCGGGAAAGAACCCTGCTTCGGCGACACCGAGCAGAAACCGCATGATGGCGAAGCTTACACCGCCGCGGATCAGCATCATCGCCGTAGCGACGACACCCCAGGAGATCATGATCCGCGCAATCCAGTGCCGCGGCCCAAACTTGCCCAGCAACAGATTGCTCGGCAAATCGAACATCGACGAGCCGAGAAAGAACAGACCTGCACCTAGCCCATAGATCGTGTCGGAAAGGTGCAGATCGCGCTTCATCTCCAGCGCCGCAAACCCCACGTTGACGCGATCGAGGTACGCGAGGATATACAGAACAAAGATGTAAGGAATTAATCGCCAGGAGATCTTGGCATAGAGCTTCCTGGCGTCCACAGCCGCCGCGTTCTCTCGTACAGGCATCGTGTGTGGGATGCCCGGCGTGCTTCGAGGATGGCAAATTTCTCCAGCGTTCAGGAAGACACGCCGGCGTCAGGGTGGATGTTGATCCTGCAACAGAGCGACGTTCTACGCCCAGCCGCTACAGCGCCCCGAGCTCAACCACGCGCACGCTCTTGATCGCTTCCACCGCGCGCAGTTGCTCCACGGCCTGCTGCAACGCCGGCGCGGCTGGGCGGTCGATCTGTACCACGGCCACAGCGCGCGTCTCTCCGCCTTCGCCTTCCACCTGCCGGCCCAGGGCGAAGTTTGCGATGTTCAGCTGAGCCTCTCCAAGCACCGTTCCGATGCGGCCAATCACGCCCGGAACATCGTTATTCCGGATCACGAGCAGCGTGCCGATAAGTTCTGCCTCGACATAAATGCCGTTGTAGCGCATCAGGCGTGGCGAGCTGCCGTGAATGACGGTTCCAGTCACGGCGAAGTCACCGTTTTCCGTATGCGCGATCAAACGAAGCGTGTCCCCGCTGCCGCCCGGAGCATGCTCGCGCTTATGCTCCTGCAACCGGATCCCGCGCTCGCCCGCCGCGCTTGTGGCGTTGATGCGGTTCACGCCCTCCGATCCATGCAGCAGACCCGCGAGGGCCGCGTTTCGGATCAGATCTGTCTTTAACTGCGCCGCACGGCCATTGAAGTTCAGCGTCAGCGTTTCGATGTTGCCGTCGTTGTCGGCCCCAATCGCCTGCGCCAGGAACTGTCCCAGCCGCGCGGCCATTTCGATGTACGGTGAGACCTCGGTGTACTCCTCTTCACTCAGCGAGGCGACGTTGACGGCGTTCTGCACCACACCCAGCTTCAGGTAGTCCCGCACCTGGTTGGCCAGCTGAATGCCGATCGCCTCCTGCGCCTCATCGGTGGAGCCCGCGATGTGCGGGCTGAGCAGCACGCTGGGAATGTCGAAGTACGGCGAGTTCTTCAGCGGCTCAGCGCGAAATACATCCAGCGCTGCACCGGCCACGTGACCAGACTTCAACGCGTCTACCAACGCCTCATCCACGATCAGCTCACCCCGTGCGCAGTTGACGATCCGTACGCCGGTCTTCATGATCGCGAGTGACATTTTGTTGATCAGGCCTTCGGTCTGCGGTGTCAGCCCCACATGCAGCGACAGGTAGTCGCTGTCCGAAAAGATCTCATCGATCGGCACGAGGGTGACATTGTTCTCACGGGCGATCACGGGCGCGATAAACGGATCAAAGCCGATCAGGGTCATCCCAAACGCCCTGGCGCGCCGCGCCACCTCCAGCCCGATGCGGCCCAGGCCCACAATGCCCAGCGTCTTGCCGCGCAGCTCGGTGCCCTGCAGGGTTTTCTTGTCCCACTTGCCTTCATGCATCCCTGCGTTGGCGCGCGGGATAGAGCGGGCCATCGCAATCATCAGGCCAAGCGTGAGTTCGGCAACGGCCACGGCGTTGGCACCCGGCGTATTCATTACCACGATGCCGCGCTTGGTCGCCTCGGCCGTGTCGATGTTGTCCACACCCACACCCGCGCGGCCAATCAGCCGCAGCTGCGGCGCATGCTGCAGCAGTGCCGCATCGGCCTGCACGGCAGAACGCACAATCAGCGCATCGGCATCGGCAAGTGCCGCAGCCAGGCCGCCCGCGGGAATCTGGTCGGCGGTCAGAACATCCCATCCCGGCTCCGCCTGCAAAATGGCGAGGGTAGCGGGCGAGACCTTTTCAGCAAGAACGATCTTCAAGTGCAGACTCCAGGGCAAATTGACTCGAACCCATCTAGTGTAGCCGGGCTCCTTTGCGCGCACGAAACCGCACGCAGGCCGCCGCGTTCACTCGCGCTGACTGCCAATGTTGTTACTTGCCCTTCAAGGTTCCCACATACTGCTGGTCCAGATTGCGCAGGAGTTGCTGCAGTACAACGACATCCTCGTAGTTTGTTCCGCCTGCCAGCCGCATGGCGGCGAACTCGGCGTCGGACATCTTCCCGAAGTCTTCGTCTTCGGCCACGATGGGCCCGAGTGATTCGGCCTGATGCGTCAGCAGCACCATAGCCTGGCCTGTCACATGCTCCTGAAGACTGTACAGCGAAGCGTAGCTTTGAACTTCACCGAGCGGCATATAGCCGAGCGCCCCGGAATCCCGCGCCGTTCGCCAGGCGGCGTCGCTCAGGTCAGAAAACTCAACCCCGAAGGCGATACTTTGCCCTTTGGCGTCCCGGTGCTCCTGGATGCTGCGCAGGGTGGCCAACCCCGCCTTGATCTTGTCCCCGCTTTGCCCAAGATAGAGGATGTCCTGTTGCGCATTGTGATGGTTTTCTTCCAGTTCCTGCCGGATGTTTTCACGCGCCTCGCGCACCAGATGTTTGTGGTGCACGTACTCGATAAGCCCTTCAAGCGAGAGCGCGATGAAGAGGCCGATGGTCATGATCCCAATATGGATCACGGCGTCGCGCCAGCTGTGAACGGGTTCGTGCGGGGGATGTACTTCCATCGTTGATAGTCCTGGTTCCTTCTATTTGGTCCGACCGCGGTACGCCTGATCCAGACCCTGCAGCAGCTGTTTCAAGTTGTAAAGGTCAACCAGCGCAACGCCGTTCTCATGAACCGCCGATGCCAGATCCTGTTTGCTGACGTTGACGTAGGTAGCGGTGCGGATCACGGGCCCAAGCGACTCCGACTCGCGGTTGAAGATCGTGATCATATCGGCATTGATGCGGTCCTGAAGGCCATACAGGGACGCAAACCCCTGCACTTCGGTGTACGGCATGTATCCCAACGCCCCCGTGTCCCGTGCTGTCCGCCACGCGGTATCGCCGAGTTGCGAGAAGTTCACCTCATACGACATGGGGGGCGAGCTCTTCGGGTCGGCAGTGATCATCTCGAGCGCCGTGATGTTGGCCTCAACGCGATGGATATTTGGATCAATCTGGCGAATGTCGTACTGAACGGCTTCCTGGTTGTTCTTCAACTTCTCCTGAATGTTCTCCCGAGCGTGCTGCACCAGCTCCTTGTGGTGCACGTACTCAATCAGCCCCTCAAGACTCAGCGCGATGAAGAGGCCAATCGTCATGATCCCGATGTGAACCAGGGCGTCGCGCCAGCTATGGACCGGCTCGTGGGGTGGGTGAACTTCCATGGCGTTCAATGGCTCCGAGGATCGCGACGATCCAGACTCCTGCAGTCTAAACGGCCCGCTGCGAACGTCTTCCGCTGCCACGATCGGCCTGGCGCGGCTCTGCGGAAGAAATGCGGCACGAAACTGGACAGATTCCCCGTGATCGGCCCGGCGTCCTCGCGGATACCCATC
>CAXTGN010000183.1:0-8979 GCA_964243455.1 uncultured Acidobacteriaceae bacterium | reverse complement strand
GGAGATGTCGTTGCGGACGCACTGTGCCGCGGGCAGCAGCGGATGACCCAGACCTGCGGCCACAAAGGCTGGCTGCTCGGTGAACTGCGGAAAGGGATCTGCGGGATGCTCGAAGCTGTAGCTGGCGAGGCACAGCAGGGCCTCGGATCTACCCAAAGCGTCCAGCCAGAGGCCAAGCTCTTCGCCGAAGCGATCCCGCCAGCCCTGCAATGCGAGCGCCAATTGGAGTGAGTACAGAAAGGGTGCATCCAGGATGCGAACGATGTAGTTGCTGCGCGCCTCGGCCCACTGCATCCATAGGGAAAGCTCCCGGAGTGCACTGGATGCCGAACGTCCCCGTCCCTGGAGTACCGCCTGCATCTGGCACAGCTCTTCTGACGCAAACGATTCTTTCTCCAGGTGACCCAGCAATACTCCGAGGGTTCGAAGGGATCGGCTGGCCTGCTCCGCCTGCAGAAAGATGACTTCGAAGGCACGTTTGTAGGCGAAGGTCATGCTGACATCCACAAGCAGCATAAAGATCAGCAGTACCGGGGTGTGCGCCGCGGCGTAGCGCCAAGCGGCGCCCAGGGTAAGCACCAGCAGCAGGGGAGCGATCCACTTCAGGGCTTGGGGCAGGATGGGCCCGTGCTCCGAGGCCCAAATCCCAAGCGCCTGTCGATCCAAGCTGGCAATGGCAGGACCGGGTGCCGCAGCAAAGACCTCGCGCAGGGAAACGCGCGTACGCAGGTCCGCTACGGCCTGTTGACGCCGCTCGATTTCGAGCGGGGCAGCGGGCGTGAGCAGCCATGAGGCGAGGGTGTTCTCGCCCAGAGAGGTGCGTGCTTCGCACAAGAGCTCAAACAGACTTCCCTGTCCGAAGAGGTCCAGGTCGCTGGCGTAGAGGCTTTGGGAGACATCCAGGGAAGTTTGCTTTGGCCGGAGACCCGCCCAGCGGTCTTCAATGCGCGCGAGGCCATGCCGGTAGAACGCCAGAGCCCGCCGGGTTTCGGCCAGTTTCGCGAGGACCCTCCCGTGAATGCGCGCTGCCACGACGAAGCAGACCAGCGGCAGCAAAGCCCAGGGCTTCGGCGGCAGAAGAAGGATGACGAGAGCGATGCCGAACGCCAGGCGGACGTAGCCGAGTTGCATGTGTTCCCGCTGAAGTTGCCGCTCTGTCTGGGCAAGGGCGGCCAATCGTTCGCCGTAGATCGCGGCTGGCTGCCCGGAGCGTGTGGCTGATGTGGGCTCTGGAGGAAGTTGGTTGGGAGAGGAGGTCATTTTGTACGGAGCGGTGTGAGGGTCGGATAAAGGTCCGGCTTGCTGTTACCTCGTACAGTAGCAGCCGAGCGTGATTGGGGTGTGTTGGTTGCGTGCATACCTGTTTGGTGTAGTGAACCCAGCTTGCATTGGCTCGACGTCGGACACTTTGCGCCCGCCGCCATCAGCTAAACTGAAGACATGCCCGCAACAGCTGACCCCAGGCTCGCCAATCCCGTGCCGAGGGCTGCCGCCCCCGAGGAGTCCGGCCGTGTGCCGTTTGAATCCTGGGGCCGCTACCCGCTCTACGAAGCCGACCTCAAGCAACTTCATTGGCAGAATGACTTCCCGCGCACGATCCAGGGAGCGCATAACGGGGCACTCCCGGTAGGTATGGGCCGCAGCTACGGCGACGTTTGCCTGCTGAAAGACGGGACGCTGTTGCAGACGACGTCCATGAACCGTCTGCTGGCCTTTGACCCGGAGACGGGCCTGTTGACGGCGGAGGCTGGCATCACGCTGGCGCAGATCCTGGACTTTGCTGTGCCGCGCGGCTACTTCCTGCCGGTCACGCCCGGCACCAAGTACGTCACGCTGGGCGGAGCGATCGCGAACGACATCCATGGCAAGAATCACCATGTCGCGGGGACCTTTGGGAACCACATCACGCAGTTCGAGTTGGTGCGTTCCGACGGGAGTAAGCTGCATTGCTCGCCGATGGAGAATCCGGACTACTACTCGGCGACGATTGGCGGCATGGGGCTTACGGGCGTCATCACCTGGGCGCAGCTGCGTATGAAGCCGATCGTCAGCCGCATGGTGGACTACACGGGGATCCAGTTCCATGGCATTGACGAGTTTTTGGACCTAACCGAGAAGTCCCAGCACGTGGAGTACACGGTGAGTTGGGTGGATGTGAATTCGACGGGCAAGAACTTCTGCCGCGGTATCTTCATGCAGGGTGACCACTCCCAGGTGCCTGCGCCTCTGAAGCCGTCCACAGAGCCCAAGCTGGTGTTTCCGATGGAGCTGCCGGGATGGGTGCTGAACGGGACGACCGTGGGCCTGTTCAATACGCTCTTTTTCAACAAGCAAATCAAGCACCGGGTAGAGACCCTGCAAGATTACGAGCCGTTTTTCTACCCGCTGGACGCTGTGTTGAAGTGGAATAAGATGTATGGCAAGCGTGGGCTGCTGCAGTTCCAGTACGCCATTCCATGGGAGAACGCGCGCCAGGGCACAGTGGCGATTCTGCGCGAGGTGTCGAAATCCGGCCAGGCGAGTTTTCTTGCCGTGCTGAAGGCGTTTGGAGATGTTCCCTCGCCGGGGATGATGAGCTTTCCCCAGCCCGGGATAACGCTGGCGCTCGATTTTCCCATCAAGCCGGACGTTAGCTTCGCGCTGTTTGATCGCCTTGCAGAGATGACGTACGAGTTCGGGGGCAGACTGTACCCGGCCAAGGACGCTCGTATGACCGCGGGTCAATACCAGGCGTTCTATCCGCAATGGGAGCGATTTGCCCGATACAAGGACCCAGCCATCACATCGAGTTTCTGGGAGCGCGTTGTTGGGGAAAAGGGGCTTCGTCGTTGAGTCCCAATCCCATCCCGACCCTTCCCGGACACGACACCACAGCCGATCTTCCCCTTACGCTCAGACGGAATCCCAGAGTGGGCGACAAGAGCGCCGAAAAGGCCGGAGCGCCGCTTCGCATCCTTGTGCTCGGGGCCACCTCGGGCATCGCTGAGGCGACCGTCCGGATCTGGGCCTCGCGCGGCGAAGAGCTCTTTCTGATTGGCCGCAACCCGGAACGCCTGGCCGCCGTAGCAGCCGATGCACGGGTGCGCGGGGCCGGTTTCGTCGACACAGCGATAGCGGACCTGGACCAGACGCAGCAGCATCCTGAACTGCTGGCGCATGCCATCAACTCGCTGGGTGGGCTTGATATCGCCTACCTGGCCATGGGCACCCTGGGCGAGCAGAGCCGTGCCGAACGAAGCTTCCCCGAGACCGGGCACATTCTGCACACGAACTACGTGGCGCCGGTAAGCCTGCTGACCTGGCTGGCGAACTACTGCGCGCAGCGGCATGCGGGCACCCTCGCAGTGCTGAGCTCGGTAGCCGGGGAGCGCGGGCGCAAGTCGAACTACATCTACGGTTCGTCCAAGGCTGGGCTTACCGCCTTCGTTGACGGGATGCGGAACCGCGTCGATCGTGAGGGCGTGAAGGTGATCACCATCAAGCCGGGACCGGTGAAGACCTCGATGACCGAAGGCATGAAGGGGGAAAGCCGGTTCGCCGATGTGCGCAAGGTCGCTGCCTCGATCGTGAAGGCCATTGATGGGGGCGCAAAAGGGCCGGATGTTCTGTACGTCCCCGGCATCTGGCGGATCATCATGGGTGTGATCCGGGCTGTTCCGGAGACGCGGTTCAAGAAGATGGACTTCTAGGAGCCAAGGGCAGAGGTCATCGATCGGAGCGGAAGCTTTGAGAGAGCTGTAGTCGCGCAGGCGCACGACACATCTTGCAGCAGCAGAAAAACACAGGGGTCTCTCCGCTACGCAGACGATGAGACCGTCTGCTCCGGTCGAGATGACAAGTCATTTGATGAGCGGCATTAGACCAGGTTCTCTTTGTCCTGACTGTTGCTGCTGAGCCTGCTGGTAGCGCCGCCGGGGCGGAGGTGCTTGCTCCGGAATGGCCTGGGCCTTTTCGACCAGGATGGACCAGTCTTCCGGTACCGGGAGTTCGCGGTCGAGTTGGGGAATGCCTTCGCTTGGGGTCACGCGGACGGCGACGGTGAGCTCGCTGCGCGTGCGGCCCCGGAACATGCCATGAGTTGGGGGAACATCGCTGTAGTCGCGGCCGATGGCGGTGCGGATGTGCCGCTCGCCGACAATGAGGTTGTTCGTAGGGTCGAAGCCCACCCAGCCAAGGTCGGGCAGATAGGCTTCGATCCACGCGTGCGTTGCGGTGTCGTCGGAGCGGTCCTTGAGGTTTTCGCCGTGGTAGAGGTATCCGCTCACATAGCGGCAGGGAATGCGCAGCTTCGTGCGGATCAGGGCGATGGCGATGTGCGCAAAATCCTGGCAGACCCCAGCACGGCTGGTCAGGGCCTGATCGATGGGTGAATCAGCACGTGTGGACCGAGGCTTATACTCAAAGTAGCTGTAAATCTGCTCGTTCAGACGGTTCAGAACGCTTAGCGGGTCATCGCGGCGCTGCAGATCGAGGTGTTTCGCGAGCGCTTCGAGTTCAGCTGTGGGTGTGGCGAATTCGCTGGGCAGCAGCATCTCCCAAAAATCGCCATCCTGCACCTCTTCATCGAGATCCTTCCAGGCTTCGTCCGGAAGCGAGCTGGGCAGAAGGGTATGCGGCTGCACCTCCACCAGCGACTCGGCGACGATCACGAGCTGGCTGTGCTGTACGGGGATGTCGAAGTGGTGAACGTGATTGGCGAGGTGGTCGCGATAGCCGAACACGCGGCAGCGCGGGGTCACAGAGAGCTGAAAGGTAAGGCACCGCTGGTTCACGTCGGAACGCGGGTGCATACGGGTCTCCATGATGCTCTCCGAGACCGGATGCTTGTACACGAACTTTGTCAGGTGGCGTATGGAGAAGAACATGGAGCCTTTAGGGAGTAGGGAGTAGGGAGTAGGGAGTAGGGAGTGAGGAGTGAGGAATGTCTGTGTTACTGCATGACTCTTCGCTGGCGTCTTAGCCCGCAAGCGCTACCTGAATGGGATAGTCGACATAGAGTTGGTAAATGCCGTCGTGAATGTCCTGGCACTGAACCTGGATGGATCTTAAGAAATCGATGACATTGCCGGAGAGCAGCTCGTCGATGCTGACGAAGCCCAACTGCGCGTTGAGGCGTCCGGCGACCCGATGCAGCTGTTCCCCTCGACCCTTGGCACTCTTTGGACCGCTCTTGGCGGAGATCGCCTCCAGCGCCCTTTCCACGGTTTCGATGGAGAAGCGGAGGGAGTGCGGGAACTCCGAATCCAGCAGCAAGAACTCCAGAATGCGTTCGGGAGTCAGATCGGCGGTGTAGACCTTGCAGTACGCCTCGAAGGCTGTGCTGCTGCGCAGCATACCCATCCAGGCCAGGTACTGATTGCTCTCATTGCTGCGCTCGGGCTGCGTCCAAAGGTCGTCGTGGTAGGCCTCGAGCAGCTTGGCTGTAGCGGCGGCACGCTCCAGAAAACGGCCTACCTGGATGAAGTGCCATCCCTCACCATGACTCATGGTCGAATCGGTGATGCCCTGGAACTCGTGGATGGCTTCCAGGACCTCGAGCATAAACGCCGAAGGCGCGTCACTTGAGACGGCGGCGGAACCAGCCTGCAGAAGGTTCCTGCGTTCCGGGCGGATGACGTCGAGATACAACGAGTTCAGCCTCTGCCACTGTTCCGTGGAGATCTGCTCTCGCACGTGCCGGGCATTTTCGCGCGCCGATGTGATGCAGGAGACCACGGATGATTTCAGTTCGGTGTCAAAGAGCAGCGTCTCTGCGAGGGCGTAGGGGTTGCCTTCCCACTTCAGCCGTTTTGGGTTCGCCAGTGATTGCAGCAACCGCATCCATCGGTGGTCGGAGCTGGATGCGTTTTCGTCGAGCATCAGGCTCAGATTGACGTCCAGCAATCGCGTGATGTGCTCCCCGCGCTCCAGATAACGTGACATCCAGTAGAGCGAATCGGCAACGCGTGAAAGCATGGGCCTCCTGAGAGCTGGATACCGGTGCCGCCGGCAGCCGGGCATGCATCGGTGGGGACTTACGTAGGTCCACTGTACACGCAAGGGGCCGGTCAGGGAGTGTGCGGCGCTGCCTGCATAAGGTGCACAAATAGGGCGTAGAAGCGTTGCGTATCGAGGTCCATCTGGACGTGCACCTCCCGAAGATCGCTGCGGGGCGGCTTGTGCGCGGCATCCCAGGTCAGCGTATCGCCATAGTTCGGCCCACGCGTGAGATCGACATCGAGGTAGAGCGCTTGCTCTTTCGTGATGATCCTGGGGTCGAGCCACGCGCAGGCGGCCAACTCATCCCACATGTAGTAGAACTCGTCGTTCGTGTAGTGGACGAGATACCCGGCGGCCGGCTGTGCGGACGCGGCGATCTGCCCCAGCAGTTCCCTAGAGAACTGTGTCTTGAGCGAGATGTCAACCGGAGTCAGATCGATGCGCGGCCACCCAGCGCGCAGCACGATGTGGACGGCTTCGGGGTCGAACCAGAAGTTGAACTCGTGGCGCGGGTGCGTCGCATATTCGGGGTCGGTTGTCTGCGGCGCAAGGCTTCCGCCCATGATTACGATTCCCTTGGTCAGTTCGCCTAAATGCGGATCGAGGGCAAGCGCGAGGGCGACGTTCGTTAGTGGCCCGGCGGCATACAGCGTGACCTGATGCGGATGCGCGTGCACCTGCCTGATGAGAAAGTGTGCGGCATCTTCAGTGGACGCCGCAGATGTCGGAGAGCCTTCCTTCAATGGCGGAATGACCTCAGGCGCGTGGTAGGGCCCATTGCCCGTGTGATCGGCCACATCACCCCAGGCGCCGTACCAGGCGAAGCTGCCATCCCGCGTGCGATCTGTAAAGGCTTCCTCACGAGTGCGCAGCAGAGAGAAGAGGGCGCCAGGAACAACAGGCACGTCCGTGCGGTGGATGAGTTCCAGCATCCGCAGCGTATGGGCCACCTCTTCCGGCTCCCACGCGTTGCCGCTCACCATCGTGATGCCCAGGACGTGCACATCCGGCGCCTGCAGAAGAGCCATCATGGCCATCTGATTGGAACCCGCCGGGCCCGAACCGTCCTGGTCGATCAATACAAGGCGTTGGGCACCGAAGGCCGGCCTCACCACCAGGCAAAAGCACACCAGCCGCACCCAAAAAGGCAGGCGTGAATCCTTTCGGCAGCATTGCATCCCACCAGCACGTTCTTCTTCGTCAATGGCGCCGTCGTCGGCTGCTGGGTACCTTTCATACCGGAGCGCGCGCATGCGCTGGGCATGTCCGCAGGGACGTTAGGAACGGTGCTGCTGGGAGCGGGCATCGGTGCCCTCATCGCCATGCCTGTAGCGAGCAGGGTCATCCCTCGCTATGGAAGCCGCCTCATCAGCACGCTGTGTGGTGTTGGCTTTGCTACCGCGCTTTTCCTGAACGTGCTGATGCCTATCCGATGGGCGCTGCTCTTGGCGCTGGTCTTGTTTGGCATGTGCGGCGCGGGCATGGACGTATCCATGAATGCGCAGGCCGTGCTGGTCGAGTCCCGGTCCAAACGACGCATCCTGTCCTCGCTCCATGGGCTCTTCAGTCTCGGTAATGTGATCGGATCGTTTGGAATCAGCGCCGCCTTTGCGCGACATGTTGCACCGGTGACGCTGGCAATGTCCGCAAGCCTTCTGCTCGTGATCGCTGTGCTCGCAAGTGCAAGCGGCATGCTTGGCGACGATGCCTTGGGGAAGGCAGGGGGCACGCAACTAAGTCGTTTCAGCCCGCGCTTACTGTCGCTGGGCGCGCTGGTGATTGCGGCAATGATCTGCGAGGGCGGCACTGCCGATTGGAGTGGTTTGTACCTGCGCAACGTGCGCCATCTTGGCCCAGGATGGGCTGGCGTGGGCTTTGGCGTCTTCGCCTCCCTGATGCTGGCGGGCCGCTTTCTGGGGGATCAGGTGGTCTCACGTTTAGGCGAAGTGCGCACCGTCCGGTTGGGCTGTTTGCTGGCGGCTGGAGGCGCGCTGCTGGTCGTATTCGGCCCGGGAACAGGAGGCGCCTTGCTGGGGTTTGCCCTGTTCGGTGCGGGGCTGGCGAACTCCTCCCCGGTGCTCTATCGGGCAGCCGGGCGCATGCCTGGGATACCTGCCGGCGTTGGACTGGCGACCGCAGTCGGCATGGGGTATACGGGCCTGCTCGCCGGACCGCCCATGCTTGGCGGTGTCGGGCAGTCGCTGGGTATTGGCGCCATCTTTCTGGTCATGGCAGGGCTGTGCGTGATGCTGAGCTTCAGTGCCGGGATCAGCCAGCCGTCAGGCATAGATGCCTCGTAGGAAGTTGCGCTTAGCTGAGGACCCAGGTGTCTTTGGAGCCGCCACCCTGGGAGCTGTTCACCACCAGCGAGCCCTTGCGCAAGGCCACACGCGTCAAGCCGCCGGGAACGATGGTCACCTTGTCACCATAGAGCACATAGGGCCGCAGATCGACATGGCGTGCTTCGAGATCGTCGCCGATCAGACACGGAGCGCGGCTGAAGCTGATCGTGGGCTGGGCGATGTAGTTGCGAGGGTTGGCCTTGATCTTTTCGGCGAACTCTTCCCGCTCCTTTGACGAAGATTGAGGGCCAATCAGCATGCCGTACCCGCCGGATTCGCCCACGGCTTTGACGACCAGCTTGTCCAGGTTCGCCAGGACGTACTCTCGCTCTTTGTCGAGATAGCAAAGGTACGTCTTGACGTTGTTCAGCAGGGGATCCTCGCCCAGGTAGTACTTGATGATGTCCGGGACGAAGGCATAGATGGCTTTATCGTCAGCGACTCCGGTGCCGAACGCGTTGGCGAGTGTTACGTTGCCGGCGCGGTAGGCGTTAAACAGGCCGGCGCTGCCGAGGATCGAATCGGAGCGGAAGGAGAGCGGGTCGATGAAGTCGTCGTCGACGCGGCGGTAGATGACATCCACGCGACGGAGGCCGCTGGTGGTGCGCATGTAGCAGATATTGTCGTGGACGACCAGATCGCGGCCCTCTACGAGCTC
>CAXTGN010000182.1:4575-8992 GCA_964243455.1 uncultured Acidobacteriaceae bacterium | reverse complement strand
GTTGTAGTCCAGAAACACTCCGTGCCGCTCTTCCTTCCACCACTTGCTGCTCGCCAGCGCCGGCTCCCGGCGCTCCACCTCACGGGCCAGCGCCAAGGCCGCCCGCCGCACCTCCGTAAAGCCCCACTTCGCCTCGATCGGCGCATGGATGTGCATCCCGCGCGATCCGCTCGTCTTCACCCACCCGGTCAGCCCGTGGTCGCTCAGCACCCCCCGGGCTTCCAGCGCCACGCGCCGTACATCCTCCCAGCCCACCCCGGGGCCAGGGTCCAGATCCACACGCAGCTCGTTCGGATGTTCCAGGTCCGCCGCCGTCACCGGGTGCGGATGCAGCTCCATGCAGCCCAGGTTCACCACCCACGCCAGCCCGGCTTCATCATCCACAACGACCTCTTCTGCCGTCCGTCCCGAAGGAAACGTCAGGGTCACCGTACGCAGATACGCCGGCAGATCACTCGGCGCCCGCTTCTGATAAAACGGCTCTGCCTCGGCCCCATTCACAAACCGCTTCAACACGATCGGCCGGTCACGAATCCCGCGCAGCGCACCCGGCGCCACGGCAAGAAAGTACTGCACGATTTGCAGCTTCGTCAGCTGCACCTCGCGCGAGAAGTACAGCTTCCCCGGATGGCTGACACGCACTGCGTGCCCAACCACCATCAGCACTTCCGCATCGTCAGCCTTCGCCACGCCCCAAGCCTACATCGTCTGCGCTGCGTTCTACGAACCTCCGCGTCCCGAAGTTGTGACTTCCTGGGCATAGTTGCCTAGCCGGCGCGCAGGGCCTGAACGGGTTCCGTCTGTGCGGCGCGGCGTGCGGGAACGGCGCAGGCTACGGCGGCGGCGGCGAGCGTAAACAGCAGCACGCTAAGCCACGTCCGCAGGTCCAGAGGCGATATACCGTAGAGCATCGTGGCGAGGAGGCGGGTGGTAAGCAGGCTGGCCCCGGCGCCCGCAACGCATCCGATGGCGGCGACGCGTATGCCCCGTACGAAGAACAGGTACGCGACCTGAGCGCGGCTGGCGCCAAGCGTGAGTCGGACGCCTACCTCACGATGGCGTATGCGCGCCAGATAGCTGAGGGTTCCGTAGAGACCGATGCAGGCCAGCAGCACCGCCGTGCCCGCGAACGACACAAGCACGATGGTGCGCAGGCGATCTTCCGTGAAGGCACTGTCGATGTTTTCCTGCAACGGGGTGATGGCGTAGACGGATCGCCCGGGTTCGAGCTCGCGGAGCTTGCGGCGAACACTGTCTGCGATCTGGGCTGGATCGCCGGGCGTGCGCACCAGAAAAATCGGAAAGGGGTTAGTAGCGTTAAAGCAACCATACGCCGTCGGTTCCGGCGCATTGCTCAGGCCTCCCTCGCGGGCATCTGCGACAACGCCGACGATCTGCCCGCCAGGCATGGTGATGCCGTTCGAGGCGGGAGCAAGGGTGTGACCCAGCGGTGATGCCTTCGCGAAATAGCGGCCGGCAAAGCTGCGGTTTACAACGTACTCAATCTGAGCGCTGGGTGTGGTCGGCGTACCGCCGCAGGCTTTGCCGAGCAGGATGGGGATGTGCATGGCTTGAAAGTAGCCATCCGAGACGGTGCGACTCGACGCAAGCAGCTTGCCCTCCACGCTGGTGTTTCCGTCGCGCCGATAATCCTCCTGATATCTGCCGGGCACACCGGGCATTGCGGAAGACGTTGCCGCGGCCGTGACACCGGGCAGAGCGCGAAGACCGTCAAGAGTGCGGCCGATGCGTTGCGTCAGGCGACCCATATCCATGGTTTCCCCGTAGGATCCAGTGACCTGGAACGTCAGGACGTGGGCGGCATCGAAGCCAGGCGAGACTCGGCCGAGTTCCTGCACGCTGCGTACGAACAGCCCTGCGCCCGTGAGCAGAACGACAGCCAGCGTAACCTGCACACCGACCAGGACCCACTGCATGGGATGGCGTGCGGCCGTTTGCGTGCGTGACGCGCCGGCAAGGCCTTGCGCGAGCTGTCTCCGGGTGCCGCGGATCGCCGGATACAGGCCGCAGAGCAAGGTGGTGGCGACCGCGCAGAGCAACGAGTAGAGCACGACGCGCGCATCGAGCGCGATCTCCTCCGCACGGGGTACTGTGCCTGCGAGCAGATGGAACAAGTGCGTGATGACGGCGGCAACCATCAGGCCGAGTAAGGAGCCGAGCAGAGCGAGCGTGAACGTTTCCGCAAGCAATTGCAAAATGACCGTGCGACGTGACGCGCCCAGGGAGAAACGAATAGAGATCTCATGCTCGCGGTCCGCCGTGCGGGCGAGAAGAAGCGCCGCGATGTTGGAGCAGGCAATCAGCAGGAGCAAGGATACGGACCCATAAAGGAGCCAGACCGAGGCGCGAATGTTGCCGACGGTTGTCTCTTTGAGCGGCGTCAGGTCGACGCGGACATCGGCATCGGTAGCCGGAAATTGCAGGCCTAGCTGGTGTTGCACCGTGGCGAGATTGGCAAATCCCTGAGCGGTCGTGATGCCGGGCTTGAGACGGCCAATCGCGGTGAACCAGGTAGCGTCGCGTCGCTGGGCGTACGGTGCATCCGGCGGACTGACGGTCCAGAGATCAACTCCACGGTCGGGGTAAAGGAAAGACGGGGCCATGACGCCGATGATCGGCATGTTCCAACGCCCAGCATGCAGTACCTTGCCGAGCACATCCGGGTCGCCGTGAAAGCGGCGCTGCCAGAGGCTGTAGCTGATGAGCGCTGCCTGTGGGCCGCCGAAGTGCTCCTCCCCCGGCAGGAAGTCGCGGCCAAGCAGAGGCGATACACCCATCACGGTCAGGAACCGCGGAGCGACAAGGGCCATGGTGAGCCGTTCGGGAAGCGCGCCGGAGTTTTCGGTTACATCGTCTTTATAGAAACCGGTGATAGCCACAAAAGTGGAATTGAGGCGATTCCAGTCCTCGAGCCGAACCGGGGCGACGAAACGATTGGCATCGTGACTGCGGTCGTTGTGCTGGAGCATCTGCACGAGCTGATTGGCTGCGGGATAGGGCAACGGACGCAGAACGACAGCATCAAGGACGGAGAACATGGCGCTGTTGGCGCCGATGCCCAGCGCGAGCGTAAGCACCACCGCGACGGAGAGGCCTGGTGCGTGCTGAAGGAAGCGTAACGCTGCGTTCGCATGAAAGCGCACGGCCTCCAGCCATGGTGCAAGATGGACCTCGCGCACGGCCTGCTTGACCTGGGTCTGACCGCCGAAATCGAGCAGAGCCTGACGGCGGGCTTCCCCAGCGTTCATGCCGTGACCGATGTACGTCTGGGTGAGTTCCTCGAGATGGAAGGCGAGTTCCCTGTCGAGTTCATCATCGTTCGGGTGCTTGCGCGAGCGAGGCATCAGGCGTTCTCCGGTGCAGCGGTGAGAATGAGGCTGATCGCGTTGGCGAGACGGTGCCAGTTGGCTTCCTCTGCCGCGAGCTGTTTTCGTCCCTTGGTGGATAGGCGGTAGAACTTGGCCTGCCTGCCGTTTTCGGATTCGCCCCACTCCGAAAGCAGCCACCCACGTGCTGCAAGACGGTGGAGCGCTGGGTAAAGGGAACCCTGCTGGACGTTGAGGACGTCCCCGGAGGTGGCCCGGATGCGCAGCGAAATGCCATACCCGTGCACGGGGCCCGGAGCCACCGTTTTAAGGATGAGCATATCGAGTGTGCCCTGCAACAGATCTGCTTTGGAGGCTGCTGGCATAGGTTTCTGGCTCCCGTAGAACGCCTACATGTTCCGTCATCATATGTAGGCTGTCAAGGAGAAAAGAACCCGGTTGGGACCAGCATTTTGGCAGGTGTTCGCTTATGGACAGCAGCGTCCGAAAGCGGTCATACGCTGGCTGGTGTTTCGCCCTGTTGAGCCGTAAAGACCACATTCTCGCCACAAAGTCGTTTGGCACACCGATTGCAACACAGAACAGCGATGGATATTTCACGCCCAGATCTGAAGCGCAAACGCCTTCGTCGCAATGCGCTGTTGATCGTTGTGGTTCTTACGGTTGTGGCGGTAGCTGGGGCCTTTGTTTCGCGCCTGAAGCCGGCGCTGCCGACGGTGGACGCGGCTGTCTGGACGGACACCGTAAAGCGCGGTCCCCTGGTTCGGCAGGTACGCGGACCGGGCACGCTGGTGCCGCGGGAGGATCGTGTGCGGCTGATTCCTGCGGATACGGATGCCACCGTGCTGCGGATTCGCGTGTTGCCCGGCGCCCATGTCGAGCCGGACAGCGTCATCATGGACCTGGTCGACCCGGCGCTGGAGCAACAGGTTCTCGACGCGAAGCTGGCAGTGACGTCCGCAAAGGCCGACTATGCCAACACGCGTGCCCGGCTACAGAGCGACATGATGTCCCAGAAGGCCGGTGCGGCCACTGTTTCCGACGATCAGAAACAGGCGCAACTGCAGGCC
>CAXTGN010000182.1:0-4565 GCA_964243455.1 uncultured Acidobacteriaceae bacterium | reverse complement strand
AGGCCCAGACTGATGAGCAGCTGTACAAACTAGGCGTGATCAGTGGTTTGACGTATTCGGCTTCCAAGGGCAAGGCACAGGAGCTCAAAGAGCGCGATGAACTGGAAACGCAAAGGCTGTCGGTGAACAACAATACGATCTCTACGCAGATGGCCGTGCAGACGGCGAAGGTGCAACAGGCGCAAGCGTTGCTGGAGTTGAGGGGGAAGCAGCAGAGCGCCTTGAGTGTGCGTGCAGGGATTGCGGGGGTCTTAACCGATGTCCCGCACCAGCTAGGGGAACGGGTAACTGCCGGAACGACCCTCGCCAAAGTAGTGCAGCCGGATCAGCTGAAGGCGTCGTTGAAGATTGCAGAGACGCAGGCGCGGGATATCCAGATCGGACAACCAGCGGGTATCGATACGCATAACGGTGTGATCGGAGGTCATGTGACGCGCATTGATCCAGCCGTCGTGAATGGCACGGTAGCGGTAGATGTGGCGCTGGATGGCGCGCTCCCCGCAGGCGCACGACCGGATCTTTCCGTGGACGGCACCATCGATCTCGACCGCATGCAGGATGTGCTCTATGTGGGTCGGCCCGCATTTGGTAATGAGAACTCGACGATCAGCCTCTTCCGGGTAGGGCCTGACGGCAAGACCGCGACGCGTGTACCGGTGAAGGTGGGACGCGCGTCGGTCAACAACATCCAGGTGCTGGCCGGGCTCGAGCCAGGCGATACGGTCATTCTTTCCGACATGTCGCGCTGGGATGCAGTGGATAGGCTTCGACTGCAGTAGGCAGCCGTGTTTACGTTGATGACGGTTCTTTGAGGATGGTCTCACCAGTCAGGAAACGAAGTAAAGGGAAAGGAATCAGATGTCGACGACCAACAACGTGAGCCGCCCGGACCTGATCACCATCGAAGGTCTCACCAAGATCTTTTTTACCGATGAGATCGAGACACACGCGCTGTCAGGCATTCATCTATCGATCGCCCGCGGCGAGTACGTGGCGATGTCCGGACCGTCGGGGTGTGGGAAGTCGACGTTGCTTTCTATCCTCGGCCTGCTGGATACACCCACTGCGGGCCGTTACACCCTGAATGGCGGCGAGGTCGCGAACCTGAATTTTGCCGAGCGGTCACGCATCCGTAACCGCGAGATTGGCTTCATCTTTCAAAGCTTCAATCTGATTGGCGACCTCACCGTGTTCGAAAACGTGGAGCTGCCGCTGACCTACCGTTCCGGCATGCCCGCAGCGGAGCGAAAGCAACGGGTGGAGAACGCTCTGGAACGCGTTCACATGGCGCACCGGCTCAAACATTATCCGGCACAGCTCTCCGGAGGTCAGCAGCAGCGCGTCGCGGTAGCGCGAGCACTGGGCGGCTCGCCATCGATCCTGCTTGCAGACGAGCCGACAGGCAATCTCGACTCGCGCAATGGAGAAGCCGTCATGCGGCTACTGGCCGATCTTCATGGCGAGGGCGCGACCATCTGCATGGTGACGCACGATCCGCGCTTCGCGGCCCATGCCGAGCGCCAGATCCACCTGTTTGACGGCAAGGTTGTCGCCGAAGGAGAGTTGACGGCTTTGCTGGCGCAGGCCGAAGCCGCATACCGCACAGGCGGCGAAGTCGCCGGCCAGGGGTTTGAGGGAGTGTAGCGATGTCAGCCTTTCGCAATGCAGTTCGGTCGTTGCGGCACTCACCGGGGTATGCGCTCACGGTCGTGTTGACGCTGGCTCTCGGGATCGGGCTTAACGACGCCATCTTCACCGTTGTCGATTGCGTCTTACTGCGACCGCTGGGCTACCGCGACGCCGATCGGCTGGTGTCCCTCTGCACGGAGCATTACCCCGACAGCCATCCGCAAAACGCGGTTGCGGGTGACGACTTCGTGGACTTGGCGCGCGATGTACGTGGCCTTCAATCGGCAGCGTTCTACTCGAGCGACGAAAGCGGCATACGCGTAGGTCAGAATGCGGCGTACCTGCGGGTTGCGGCCGTGAGCCCCTCCTTTGCAGACGTAATGGGCGTAACGCCTGAAGCAGGTAGATTGTTCACTCCCAGAGACGACCTGAGCCCGCAGGCCGCGATCGAGGCACTCGTCAGCGCAGGCTTTGCGAGGAGCTATTTCGGCTCCGCTTCTGCCGCCCTGGGCCAAACCCTACATGCCGGGTCGCTTACGCGCGTCGTCGTCGGCGTTCTGCCAAACGGCTTTCACTTTCCGCAGAACACGGCGGTGTGGGTGCAGGTGGGATCGCGGCCAAGCGCCGCCAATCGCACAGCCTACAACCAGGCAATGGTTGCGAAACGCCGGGGGAACGTCACATCGGAGGCACTTGCCGCTGAGCTCGACACCGAAGCGCATAGACTCGCGAACATCTATCCGGCGGATCGCGACAAGCGCTTCGTGGCCGTGCCGCTCGCCGACCAGGTCGTCGGCCGCGTGCGGCCTACATTGCGGCTGCTGATGGGCGCTGTGGGCGTGGTGCTGCTCATCGTGTGCACCAACCTTTCGCACCTGCAGATCGTACGCAGTACACGCCGTCTCCATGCCGTAGCCGTGAGAAAAGCACTGGGCGCCTCACGTTCCGCGCAGCTGGTGGAACCGTTGCTCGAATCCATGCTGCTGGCTGTCGCCGGCGCCATCTGCGCGGCCCTGGTGGCGCTGCCTGCGTTGAAGGTCCTGTTGCGCTTCGCGCCTGCAGGTATGCCACGGCTGGCAGAGATTCGGTTGAATGGCCATATCTTCCTGTTTTCGGTCGCTGTCAGCACCACCCTGATGGCGGTGACCGCCATGCTTCCAGGGTGGCAGGCCTGGGCCACAGCACCCGTCCTGGCCCTCCGGCAGAACGCGGCGCGGGGTATGGAGGCACCCGGTGTGCGCCGACTGCGAAGCTCGTTGCTGGTGGTAGAAGTGGCGCTGACGCTGATGCTCTCCGCCGCGGCCCTGCTGCTTACGCGGCAGATGATTGCGGAGGCGCATGCGGATCTTGGTTTTTCGGCTGAGCATCTCCTCACCCTCGATATGCACATGACCGGGGAGGCTCCCATGCTTGAGGCCCCCGACAACGGATCGGAGGCAGCGAAGGCGGCCGCCCTTCAAGCTGAGGCTGCGGTGGCACAGACATGGACGACAAAGCTGAATGCCGTGCTCGAAACCGTGAGGACGACCCCGGGTGTACGCTCGGCGGAAGCCATCGACGGCGCGCCCATGGGCTTTGGAGCCGTCGATGTTCTGTACGCGATACGCGGACGACAGGTGTTCGATCCGCAATCTGCGAAGGCCCTTCCCGACGCCGACATCCATGCCGTGACCCCGGGGTTCTTCGCGACGATGGGTGTCCCCCTGCTGCAGGGCCGCGGCTTCACAGAGGGAGACAAGCTCTTCACGCCTCCTGCGGTCCTGATCAACGCGGCGCTCGCGCGGCAGCAGTTCCCCGGCGAGAATCCGGTGGGCAAGCAGATCATGTGTGGCTACGACTGGGATTCAAGCTGGTGGACGGTTGTGGGTGTCGTGGGCGATTTGCGAGCCGACGCGCCCGGCAAGCCTGTCACGCCGACACTTTATGTGCCATTGGCACAACACCCGCAGAAAGCGACAGATCCTCAACTCGTCGTTCGCACTCAGGCCGAACCGGGCATGCTGATGGAAACACTGCGCCTCGAGTTGAAACGGCAATACCCGGACCTGGCCACCAAAGCCACGACCATGACCCAGAACATTGCCGAGACCGAGCGCCTGGAGCACCTGCGGTCTCTGCTGTTCGGCAGCTTTGCCGCGGTTTCGCTGTTCTTGGCAGCGCTTGGCATTTACGGTGTTACGGCTTACTCCGTAGCCCAGCGGCGGTTTGAGTTTGGGCTACGACTGGCGGTCGGCGCGGAGCGGCGCCAGCTCCTGAACATGGTCATGGGCGAGGCGCTGCGGCTGGCGCTGGCAGGCGTTGTACTCGGCAGCCTTGCCTCGCTGGTGCTGACAAGGGTGCTCGGCAGTGTGGTGGGCGAACTGCCCGCCTTCGATCTCCGAGTAGATGTCGCCGCGATCCTAGCTCTCTTGGGCCTGGCCGCAATGGCAGCCCTGATGCCCGCGAGACGGGCTGCCCGTGCGGAACCCATGGAGGTGCTGCGCTATGAGTAACCGACTTTTCGGATCGATAAGCATCGGCCTCGATCAGCCAGGCCAAGCGCCAGCCTCCAAGCAGAGGGGGCTAACGGCCCAGTTTTGACGACTTATGCGAGCAGCTTCAGCTCTTCTTGGCCTAGCGGAAGGGGTGCCAGATGCACATTTTGACCAACCTTCATTACGGTCTGCGCCAGCTGCGGCGAGCACCGGGCCTTGCCATTGCAGCGGTGCTTACCCTGGCGCTCGGCATCGGTGCCAATACTGCCATGTTCTCGCTGCTGGATCAGGCGTTGCTGCGTGCTCTGCCCGTCCGCAATCCCAAGGAACTTGTGGTTCTACGCGGAACCGGCAAGGTTTGGGAAGGCTCGACGAGCAACTGGGGAGGTGGCGCGGAGGCGTACTTTTCCTATCCGATGTACCGCGATCTCCGGGACCGCGACGGCGCTTTCGGGTGGGGCG
>CAXTGN010000181.1:4228-9007 GCA_964243455.1 uncultured Acidobacteriaceae bacterium | reverse complement strand
ACGTACGCGATAAGTTCCTGGAGCTGGCCGGCGAAAGTGCCTAAATACGGCCCAGGGTGAGTAGCGAGATAGTAGTGAACAAGAATCAGCTCTCCTCTGCTCACACTGTGCCCTCCACCCTGAGCCCTATACCCTGCGCCGCGGAGCCTGTACCCTGCCTCAGTGAACATCCTTTTCGTTGGCGACGTCTTTGGCTCCGCCGGTCGCCATATCGTCCACGAACACCTCCCGCAACTCCTCGAGACCCATGCGGTCGATCTGCTCGTCATCAACGGCGAAAATGCCGCTGGCGGCTTCGGCATTACACCTTCCATCGCCGAAGAGCTTTTTGATCTCGGCGCCCATGTGATCACCACCGGCAACCACATCTGGGACAAAAAAGAGATCTTTGAATACATGACCGTCCCGGCCGACTCGCACGAGCGCGGTCGCCGCATCCTTCGTCCGGCAAACTATGCCGCGGGCACCCCCGGCTTCGGCGTGTATGAGGGCCAGCTGCCCGCCAGCGACGGCAGTCCAGCCCAGCCCTATGCCGTCATCAACCTCCAGGGCCGCGTCTTCATGAGTTCCTGCGACGACCCTTTCCGCAAGGCCGACGAACTCCTTACCGAAATTCGGCAAAATTCTGGGGCCAGGGTCATCCTCCTCGACTTTCATGCCGAGGCCACCAGCGAAAAGGTCGCTCTTGGCTGGTACCTCGATGGCCGCGTCACGGCGGTCCTCGGCACGCATACCCACGTTCCCACCGCCGACGAGCGCATACTCCCACAAGGCACCGCGCATCAGACGGATGTCGGGATGTCCGGCCCCTATGATTCAGTGATCGGCGTTGAAACCGAGCTCATTCTCAAGCGCTTCCTCACCGGCATGCCCGGCAAGTTCGAAGCCGCCAAAGGCAACCCAAAACTCGCCGCCACGCTCGTCAGCTGCGACGGCGCTACAGGCCGCGCCAGCCACATCCGCCGTTTCCTGCTGGGGGAGTAACCCCGTCGACACATCAACGAATATCGAACAACTAGGATCCTCATGACCGGCGCCCGTGCAGAAGTCATCACCCAGATCACCGATATCCTCCTCGACGCCCGTCGTGAAACGCGTCCCATCCCATCGCTTCCCCCCGACCTCGTCCCGGCCAACCTCGACGAGGTCTACGCGGTTCAGGACGAGGTGGCCGCGGCCTTTGGCGAGATCGGCGGGTGGAAGGTCGGCGCTGCCACAGCCGAAGCCACACCCATGTTCTGCCCCATGCCCGCGGCCTGGATGGCTCCCTCGGGCGGTGTGCTCACGGGGCCGCGCTGGCAATTTCGCGGCATTGAAGCCGAAATCGCTTTCCTCGTCGGCCGGGACCTGCCACCCCGCAACGGTCCCAACGCGCAGCCCTACACCCGCGCCGAGGTCCTGGACGCCATGGACTCCTGCCACCCCGCCATTGAGGTGCTCGAGACCGCCTTCACCGACCCCACCACGGTTCCCCGCGAAGCCATGCTCGCCGACCTTCAAATGCATGGCGGCTTCATCTACGGTCCCGCCTTCCCAAATTGGCGCCAAGTCGATTTCGCCGGAGAAAAGGTCACGCTCATTGTCGACTCCGTTCTTCGTGTCGAGCGCACCGGCTCCAACACCTCCGGCGACCTCCTTAAGCTGCTTCCCTGGCTCGCCAACCAAGGCGCCGTACGCACCGGGGGTCTTCGCAAAGGCCAATGGATCACCACGGGGTCATGGACCGGAAACACCGTCGTCTTCCAACACTCAAGCGTCAGCGCTATCTTCTCCACGGTGGGTGAAGCGGATCTGCGCTTCGGCTGAGCCGCTCCTCTTCAGCTAGCGAGGAGAAGGCAGTTCCACTGCGTCAGACCGCACCCCAGTAACTAGCTTGTTCATAACTAAGAAATTAAATTTGCCGCTTAGACGCGTCCTCTCTGCGGCACATCCTATCTTTTCGGCCGCACGCACCTCTTCTGGTACATCCCGCCCCCTATCTGCGCTACTCTCATTCGGCAGGCAAACGAATAGAGGTGCGCGTATGGCACGTCCTTACTGGAGCGGGCAGATCACCATCTCCCTGGTCTCCTTCGGCGTAAAGCTCTTTGTGGCTACCGAGGCCAAGAGCCAGATTTCGTTTCATCAGATTGACCGTGCGACCGGCGAGCGTATCCGCTACCAGAAGTTCACCGCCAGCGCCGCCGAAGCCGCCGCCAACGATCCGGAAGAAGCATCGGCCGCCGCGCCCGTGCAGCAAAGCCAGATCGTCAAAGGCTACGAGTACGCCAAAGGTCAATACGTCACCATAGAACCAGAGGAGCTGGCCCATCTACGCGTGCCCTCCAAGCACGCCATGGAGGTCGCGCAGTTCGTCGACGAAGACCAGATCGACCCCATGTATTACGAGAAGCCCTACTTCGTCCTGCCCGAAAACGACGCGCAGACCGAAGCCTTCGCTACCGTCCGCCAGGCGCTGATCGACACCAAAAAGGTGGCGATCTCCAAAATTGCGTTTGGTGGCCGCGAGCACGTCGTTGCCATTGCCCCCTATGGCAAGGACGCCAACGGCGGCCTAATGGCCTACACCATGCGGTACGCCGCCGAGCTTCGCCCTGCGGAGGATTACTTTCGGGATATCAAGAAGGTCGAGGTGGCCGCCGATTCACTCGAGCTCGCGAAGATGCTGATTCAGCGTCGTGCCAGTGAATTCAAGCCCATTGAGTTTGTGGATGGCTACGAGGTAGCCGTGAAAGAGCTCGTCGATGCCAAGCTCCAACACGCCCCCGTGCCGCAGGATGTGGAGCCCGCGCCGGCCCGCGGCAAGGTCATCAATCTGATGGATGCGCTGCGCAAGAGCATTGGCGGAGGCGGTCAAGCTCCCGCGGCAGCTGCGGATGTCGAGCCCGACCAGGCCAAGCCGCCGAAGAAGGAACCCAAACGGGCAGCGGGCGGGGGCATCTCCCTTGTCAAGGGTGCGACGCCCAAGGCCGCTGCGAAAACTTCCGCGAAGCGCGAAACAAAGACTGCGGCAAAGACCGCATCGAAGCGCAAGAGTGCGTAGGAAATGATGCATGCCGACGAAGAAGACAGCAAACAAGGCTGCGCAGACAGTCTCTGGTAAACCAACGAGCAGCGCCAAAGCAAAAAGCCTTATCAAGGTCGCTCCAACGGAGGCGGAACCACCGCTCAAGCCCTCGCCGGGGCGTGCCGCTACAAAGAAGAGCGTGACCACGACTGCCAGCAAAACAGCTTCCGTCTCTGCGAAAAAGACGACTTCACCGCCAGCTAAGAGGGCTGCGGCCAAGGAGGTGACGGCAGCAGTTACTCCGAGTTCCACTGAGCAGGACGGCCTGCTGTTTGCAGGCGGTGACGCCGCATCCGATCTGGTCGACACACAATTGGCAAAGTACCGCAGTATGCGGGACTTTCATATCACCGCTGAGCCTTCGGGGGCTGGCTCGGACGCTGCTTCCAAGGCGGCAGCCCGGACCTCAACAGCCCGCCCCAAGCCCGACGGCGGCCTGCCTTTCGTGATTCAGAAGCACGCCGCAAGTCACCTGCACTACGATTTCCGCCTCGGCTGGAGCGGTGTGCTGAAAAGCTGGGCGGTCGCCAAAGGTCCCAGCTATGTCGTCGCGGACCGGCGCCTGGCGGTTCAGGTTGAAGACCACCCCATGGAGTACGGTGGCTTTGAAGGCATCATCCCTCACGGTCAGTATGGGGGTGGCACGGTGATGGTCTGGGACCAGGGCACGTGGTGGCCCCAACCCGGTCACGAAAACGTAGAAGCCGGTCTTCGGACCGGTTCTCTCAAGTTCGAAATGCATGGCACAAAACTGCAGGGCAAATGGACCCTGGTGCGCATGCACACGACGAAGCCCTATGGTGGCGACAATGGTCGCTGGAAGTCGAACGACAAACCCCAGTGGCTGCTGATCAAGGAGCACGATGAATTTGAGCGGCCCTCCACCGCGCCACCCATCGTCGAGGATGCGCCAACTCCGCCCTGACCGGTCGCACGATGGACGAGATCGCCCACCAGAGTGACCACGTCTGGAACAGCAAAGAGACAGCCGGCACCGGTCAGGCCTGGTATCGCCAGGAGACCTCATACCCTCTCCAAATTCACAACACTCAGCCCACTTTTGAGGATCAGCCCAAGCAGGGTGGAGCGGAGTCAAAGGATCTCGGTATTTCAAAGGCGCTGGCGGGCACCAGCCTGCCACATCCCTCCACCCATCCCAGGAACATACCTGCACTCCGCGTCGCTCCCCGGCCCAGGCCGGCCACCCTTCCCGGGCCGACGCCGCGACCCGGCTCTCGTGTCTCCGTCAAGGTCTCCGAAGCGCTGGAAGAACTGCCACGCGAGCCCCAGCCCGAGTTCCTCGCGCCACAACTCGCGCAGGAAACCGAACAGCCCCCCGAGGGCCCGGGCTGGTTCCATGAACTGAAACTGGATGGCTACCGTATGCAGGCCCGCAAGAGCGCGCGTGGTGTCCAGATGCTCACTCGGAGTGGCTTGGACTGGACCTATCGTGTACCCGCCGTGGCGGAGGCCGTGGCCCAGCTTCCTCTCCAAAGCGCGACGCTGGACGGCGAGGTCGTCGTTCTGGCTGAGGACGGCAATACCAACTTCGCGAACCTTCAGGCGTCGTTCCAGAACGGCGAACAGCACCCGCTTACCTTTTTCTGCTTCGACCTCTTGCATCTCGAAGGGCGCAACCCGCGCGATTTGCCCCTTCGGGATCGAAAAGCTCTGCTCGCCGAGCTTCTTCCGCACGACGAGAACGCCACCGT
>CAXTGN010000181.1:0-4218 GCA_964243455.1 uncultured Acidobacteriaceae bacterium | reverse complement strand
CTTCCACGCCGAAGGCATCATCTCCAAGCGCGCCGACGAGCCCTACCAGACCGGCCGCCGCTCCTCCTGGCTCAAGTCCAAGTGCCTCCACGAGCAGGAATTCGTGATCGGCGGCTTCACGCTCTCCTCCGATGGTCCCGACCGCATCGGCTCGCTTCTGCTCGGCTACTACCGTGACGCGAAGCTCATCTACGCCGGCCGTACAGGCACAGGCTTCACCCAGAAACAGCGCCGGGAGCTGCGCGCCCAGTTGGCCCCCCTGCAAACCAGGACTCCGGGCTATCCGCGTGTTCCCGCCGAGGCTCGCCGCGACGGTGCCCTCTGGGTTCGCCCCGAGCTCGTGGCCCAGGTACGCTTCGCTACCTGGACAGCTGAGGACTTCGTTCGCCAAGCCGCCTTCCTTGGTCTGCGCGAAGACAAGCGGCCCGAGGAGATCTTCCGCGAGGAGGCCACTGTCGCTCCACAACCGAAGAACAACGAACGCAAGCAGCGACCACCAGCACAAGCTTCTAAGCAGCCGGAGCCGCCCGTTCCTGCACCTGGGAAAAAGGCCAAAGCTGAATCAGTGCCCGGAAAACCAGCCGTCAGACCCGCGGAAGCGCCCCAGCCCCTTACCCCCGCTCCGGTACGTCTGACCCACCCAAAGAAGATCCTCGACCCCGAGTCCACACTCACCAAGCAGCAGCTTGCCGACTATTACTGGGCGGTTGCCGAACGCATGCTGCCTCACATCGCCGACCGGCCGCTCTCGTTGGTTCGCTGCCCTGACGGCGCAGGGAAACCGTGTTTTTACCAGAAACACGTCAACAGCATGCTCCCGCCCGGCGTCGGCTCTGTGATGGTCGCCGACAAGAAGGGCGGTCCGCCGGAGCCCTACATCACGCTGAACACGCCGGAAGCCCTGGCCGGCCTGGCGCAGATGGGGGTCCTCGAGGTGCATCCCTGGGGATCGCAGAACAAAGACCTCGAGTGCCCGGACCGCCTCATCTTCGATCTTGACCCGGATGAATCGCTTGGCTGGTCCACCGTTACGGACGCGGCTCGTGAGGTACGGACCCGTCTCAAGAACATGAGCCTGGAGAGCTTCCTGAAAACGACCGGCGGCAAGGGTTTGCACATCGTTGCGCCTATCGCTCCGGAACACGATTTCGCCACGGTAAAAGACCTCGCCCACCGATTTGTGCTCGCGATGGAACGCGCCAATCCCCGCCTATACCTCACCAAAATGACGAAGGCTGCCCGTGCCGGCAAGATCTATCTGGATTACCTGCGCAATGAACGTGGAGCTACAGCCGTGGCACCGTTTTCACCACGGGCCCGACCCGGCGTTTCCGCCTCTGTGACGCTGGACTGGAAGGAACTTGACCTGCCGGAACGCCCTAGGTTTGCGGTCTCTGACTTCGCCACCTGGCAGGACCGGCTTGGCCGTGATCCCTGGAAAAAGTTGATTACGCTCGATCAACATCTCGTTCCCGAGCGGATGCGTACTGGCTGATAAAACCTGCGTCCACCCTCGGTTGACTTTCCGCCGGTATTCGCCCTTGCTTCCACTTTCTTCTTTCGTCACAAAGAGTTTCAGCATCTGAAAACTTGTTTGCAGCGAGGAAGAAGATCGCAACCGCCGTTATCACCTCAGAAACGTTCCCTATGCCTACACTTGAGACCGATCAGCGCACCGACGACCTCAGCCGTTCTCACGAGGACGGCCTTCGCCCTTCCGTCGACCCCGAAGCCGCCGAGGAGCTCCTCTCCGAAGCTCGGCTCGGCCAACGCATCAAACGTCTTCGCCTCAAACGTTCCATGGGGCTGGTCGAGTTGGGCAAACAAACTGGGCTGTCCGCCAGCTTCCTTTCCCAGCTTGAGACAGGCCGGGTCATTCCTACCCTTCGAAACCTCGCCCGCCTCGCCCTGGTCTTCGGCAAAGACCTTTCCTACTTCTTCGACGGTGGTGATACCTCTATCTTCCGCGTCCAGCGCGGAAAGGATCGCGTCCGCCTTGCCATGGGTTCCCCCGAGCCGGATTACTACGCCGAAAGCTTTGGCATTCTCGTTCCGGAAGGCGGCCTGCGCCCCTGCATGGCGGAGTTCCTTCCCGGCAATGAGCGCGATCCCTTTTTCCCTGAACTGTATCCCGGGGTCGAGATGGCGCTGGTCCTCAGCGGTTGCCTCGCGCTGCACCGTAATGGCGAAAAGCACATCTTGGGCCCACGCGACGTTGCCTATATCTCTGGCGAAACCGAGCGTCATGACCACTGCTCCGGTCACCAGCCCTGCACCGCTCTCATCATCAGCTTCGACGCGGAAACCGGACAACCGCACCGCGTCAATCGGCGGAGCCCGGTGGGCATAACTGCTTCCTAGGCGCACATTTCTCGCTTGGTGCCTTAGACCTCTCGCCTAGCTGTCGCTTGTGGAACTCACGGTCTCCGGCATCCGCGTTGGCATGCACTGCTCATCCGCAAGAGAAAGCCACCTGTCCAATGCATCGATGCCTCGCGTTATCTCCGCCTCGGTCACAATCAACGGCGGCGCGATCACGAAGTGGCTTACCCACGCCTGGATGATGACACCTTCGCTCAGCGTCTTCGCCGCAATCTGATCCACAAGCAACGGCTTCCCACTGATCTTGTCCGCGTAGGTGTTGAACGGCTCCTTCGTCACGGGATCTCTCACCAGGTCCACGGCCCAGAATAGTCCCTTGCCGCGCACATCCCCCACACTGGGGTGCCTGGCCTTCAACGCCTCCAACTTCTCCCGCACGAACGGTTCCAGCGACTTCGCCCGTTCCACCAGGCCCATCCGCTTCATCTCTTTAATCGTCGCTACCGCCGGCAACAGCGTCATCGGATGCGCCTCATACGTGTGCCCATGCGCGAAATAGTGATCCTGGAAATAGTCGCCAATTTTCTCGCTTGTCGCACACAAGCCGAGCGGCACATATGCCGACGTGATCCCCTTCGCCGTCGTCAGTATGTCCGGTATTACGCCCCAGAGGTCCATCGCGAACCAGGCGCCGCTGCGACCCCATCCACTCATCACTTCGTCGGCAATCAACAGTACGCCGGTCTCATCGCAGATCCGCCGCAACTTGGCCATGTACTCCTGAGGCGGCACGATCACGCCATTGGTGCCCACAATGGGCTCCACCAGCACTGCTGCGACGTCGCTCTCATTGCGGATCATGTGCTCGATGTAGTCCGCACAGGCGATGTTGCAGCCCGGGTACGTATGCCGGATCGGGCACTTGTAACAGTGCACCTCCGGCCCAAAGACCACACCCTGCTGCTTGCCCCTAGGCTCCACGGGCCAACGCCGAGGATCCGCCGTCGCCGCAATCGATCCAGCCGTAGACCCGTGATACGAACGGTACCGTGCCAGGATCTTGGTCTTCCCCGTGTACATCCGCGCAATCTTGAACGCCGCCTCGTTCGCATCCGTTCCGGAAGTCGTGAAGAAGAACTTATTCAGTCCTTTGGGCAGCACCTCCAGCAGCAACTTGCTGAGTTCCGCCCGTGCGGTTGTCGCGTAGCCCGGCATCGCGTAGGCCAGCGTCCTCGCCTGCTCCGCAATGGCGTCGATCACCGCCGCATTCTTGTGCCCCAGGTTCATGCACATCAGCTGCGAGCTGAAGTCCAGATACCGCTTTCCCTTCGCGTCAATGATGTAACAACCCTCGGCGTCGACGATGTGCATCGGCGTCCAGCCCTTCTGGAAGCGCCACGTGCCATAGTTCGTCTCCTGCGTAATCCGCACGACCTCTTCACTGGTCAGGGGCGCGTCAGGCGGCGCGGAATCAGTCAACACGGGTGGCAGAAAGCTCTCGGGCATGCTTCAACCTCACGCCGGATCTCTCCCCTTGTCAAGCCTTCTGCGCCGCATCGCACGAAAGCTTCCGCTTGTCCGCGGCACCCGCCTCTCGCTTCTATGACCCGCTCTTGGCCGTGGCACCCCGAACTGTTTTTATAATGGTTGGTGGGAAACACCATGGCCAAACAAGAGTTCCAAACCGAAGTCAGTCAGCTGCTCCAGCTGATCATCCACTCCCTCTACTCGCACCCCGAGATCTTCCTCCGCGAACTGATCTCCAACTCCTCGGACGCCCTCGACAAACTGCGCCACCTCACCGTGGTCGACGAGACCTACAAGGCCCTACCCTTCGATCCGCGCATCGACCTTGAGCTCGACGCGGAACACAACACCCTTACCATTAGCGAAACG
>CAXTGN010000180.1:8148-9020 GCA_964243455.1 uncultured Acidobacteriaceae bacterium | reverse complement strand
GAGCTTGTTGAGCAGATACGGCCGTCCCAAGGCGAGCCCGCAACGGATTCCCGCCATGCCGTAGATCTTCGAGAAAGTCCGCAGCACGATGACATCTTTGCCCTCTGCAACCAGGTCCACAACGCTCTGCATGTCGGAGAAGTGAATGTAGGCTTCGTCCACCAGCAGGATCGAACCCTTGGGCTTGTGCTGCTCCGCCCAGAGGATGTCCTCGCGGGGGGTGATCGTTCCGGTCGGATTGTTTGGGTTGCAGATGTAAATGATGCCCGCGTTCGGCGCAGCCGCGACCATCGCTTTTACATCATGTGCGTAGGTGGGAGTAAGCGGGACTTTGATGGTCTGCGCGTTCGCAGCGTCGGCCGCCCAGGCGCCCGCCTCATAACTCGGATCAGCGGTGACATACGGGGCTGTCGGCGAGGTGAAGGCAAGCACGGAGTAGTGCAACGGCTCGCTTGAGCCGGCATAAACCAGGACGTGGTCCGTCGACAGGCCAAGCTGCTGTGCAACGAGGGCAGTGAAGCGGTCAGCCTCTCCGGTCGCGTCGTACCGGCCGCCGGTCCTGGCACTGGTGCCGATGGCTGTGATGGCTCCCGAGCACGGACCCAGCGGGTTCTCATTCGCGTTGATCATCACAGGCGCGCCAGGGACGGCAGCCTTGACGGCCGAGCGCCCGGGCAACGCGGCCCAGGCGAGATGACCTTCATTGAGTAGGGGAAGACTGGCCGCGAGGCCGCTCATCCGAAGAAAGCTGCGCCTGGACGAAGAACCGGAAAACACTGCTGCCATGGAGCAACTCCTGGGCAAGTGCGAAGTTGAATGCTTTCGCCCAGTGTACCCGAAGCGCCCGTCCACCTTTGTTGGACAGGGGCGTA
>CAXTGN010000180.1:0-8138 GCA_964243455.1 uncultured Acidobacteriaceae bacterium | reverse complement strand
CCAGTGTTTAGTGCTGGGGCAGAATGTGGACGTAGGGCCAGACCTGAACCACGTAGATGCCGGCGATGAACGCCGAAACAGCAATCGTGGAAGCCAGGAGGACCACGTAGGCAGGCTTGAGGATGCCGACTACCCTCAGAAGGCGGGGGTGTTCGCGCTGGTTCAGGCTGGCGTTATCCCCATCACCCAGAAACAGCTGATCTTGTTCGTGCTGCGTGACAGTACCGCGGCAGACCATGACCAGAACGGTCGCTAAGAGAAGAACAGCCCAGGTCAGAACAAGTCCCGAGTTAATTTGCATGGTGGATCTCTTTTCCCTTGAAAGTTTCGACTGCTTCCCGTCCTGGCCAGCGAACCCACAAGGCCACCAGGGGGCTATCTGTTAGTGAAGATAGCGGGTAGCAGCGGTAAACTTTCTGCGACTTCCGTAGCAGAGGGATAGCTCTTCACGAGCATTTAAAGATCCATTTTGGACAAATCTGCGGTTTCGAGCCGATCGGCGGGCAGTATGCGCACCAGGCAGGGCAGCGGTCGAGGTCACGCTGCCGCCCAGGAAGGAAAGTCGCTTAGTGCATGGAAGCGCGGACTACGGGCCACATCTCAACCACGTAAATGCCGGCGATGAGGACGGACATGAGGATCGTGGCGCCCGTCAGGCTCTGATACACCGGCTTGAGCCTGTTGACTCGAGCCAGAAGGCGCTCATGCTCAAGATAGCTATGGCTAACCGCTTCCTCGTCATTTAGAAAAAGCTGGTCGGTTTCATGTTGGGTCAGCGTGGCACGGTAGACCATGACGGCTACAAGGGCCGCCGATACGATAGCCCAGGTCAGGACCATCCAGGGTTGGATTTGCATGATTGTTCGCCTCGAAAGCCAAATGTTTAGTCCGGGATACAGGGCGAGTTCCCTATTTGGAAGCGGAACGGGACGAGTACGCTGGGCCGCGAGAATCGTACTACGCCCGGTCAATCCCGAAGAAGATGTCTCTCGTAACACAAAAGTGTGACCAGGGGAGGTCAGCGATGCATGGCGATATAGAAGGCGTAGCCGACGGCCGAAACTGCCGCCACGGTCAGAATCATCATGAACAGGATGAACCAGGCAGCTCGTCGGCGTCCGGCGTCCGTCGACTGTGTAATCCCGAGGGTCTTGATGAACGCCGCCGCGAATGCTTCCAGAAGCCGCACACTTCGATTCTACGGAAGCACGAACCAAAGCGCTCCTGACGGGCATCCAAAGCTTGTTGCACCGGGCTTGTAGCGCAGTCCCGTGAGCACTACACTAGATCTATTCCCAATGGCGTGCGCCGGCGGGTAAAGGAGATTCGAATGGCTACTGCCGCAATCCCCACCCCAGAGGTCGTCACCGGCCCGGCACCGACAAAGACCAACCCCGTGAATCTGACCCCCTCGGCCATCGCGAAGGTCAAGGAGATCATGGCGACCCAGGATCCGCTGCCGGCGGGCCTGCGCATCGGCGTGGTCGGTGGTGGCTGCTCCGGGTTCCAGTATTCGATGAGCTTTGAGAACGCGGCCGGCATGATGGACAAGGTGGTCCGCTTCGAGGATCTGAAGGTCTTTGTCGACGCGACCAGCGCCATGTACCTGAACGGCTGCACGGTGGATTATGTCGAGACTCTTGAGGCTGCTGGCTTCAAGTTTGAGAATCCCCAGGTGAAGTCCACCTGCGGCTGCGGCTCCAGCTTCAGCGTCTAGGTCGAATACAAGTTCCAAGGACCCCGCCGCGTGCGGGGCCTTCGTGTTTCCGGTCGCCTGCCCCCAACGGGTGAGGCGATTAGCGGGTACCTTCGTCTAAGCTGAGAAGAGTCAAGCCGTAAGCCCATGACCGAATTCCTGATCCGCCTGGCCGACGAACGTGGCCGTGTCCTCGAGCAGACCCACGCCGCAGCCACGGCGGAAGAACTGCGCGCCCGTTTCACGCAGGCCGGGTACCTGGTCTATTCGGTCAAGGCGCGTTCGAGCTTTGCCGGCAGCAGCAAGAAGAAGCTCAAGCTCGACATGTTTTTGATCTTCAACCAGCAGTTCCTTACGCTGATCAAGGCGGGCCTGCCTATCCTGGGATCGCTGGATTTGTTGGCGAAACGCCAGAAGGATCTCGGGTTCCGTGCACAGCTGGAGGACGTGGGTACCAGGGTTCGCACGGGCCAGTCGCTGTCCGAGGCGTTTGAGGCACAAGGCAACATCCCGACGGTGTACACCACAACGCTGCTGGCCGGAGAGCGCTCCGGCAACCTGGAAGAGGTACTCGCGCGTTACCTTGCATTTCAGCGGGTCGCGCTTACGTTTCGCAAGAAGATCCGTTCTTCGCTGATCTACCCGGTTTTCCTGCTGGTGATGATTTTCGCGCTTTTCATCTTCCTGATCACCTTTGTCGTGCCTAGATTTGCGGAGCTCTATGACCAGCTCGGGACGCAGCTGCCCAGCCTGACGCTGTTTCTGCTCTCGCTCGGAAGAACCGCGCAGCATGACGGATGGTGGATTGCCATCATGGTTGGGGGCGCGTTCTACGCTTTCTTTCGGTGGACAAAATCCGAGACCGGCGCCGGGATCATTGACCGCGTTCGTATCGCTACCCCGGTTGTCGGCCAGGTCTGGCTGAAATACCAGGTGGGCCTCTTCTCGCGCACGCTCTCCACGCTGCTCACGGGCGGCCTGCCGCTGGTACCGAGCCTGGAAACGGCGGCGCGCTCCATCGACTCCCGTCAGATTGCCCGTGCCATTTCGACTTCGGTAGTGGGCGTGCGGGAAGGAAAGGGGCTGTCCCGCTCGCTCGAAAACACGAAGGTCTTCCCTGAGCTGTCGGTCGAAATGGTCGAGGTTGGCGAGTCCACGGGCGCACTGCCGCAGATGCTGAACTCCGTTGCCGAATTCTTCGAGGAGGACGTTCAGACGTCGTTGGCGGCGATCATGAGCCTGATCGAACCTGTGATGCTGATCGTGATGGGAGTTGTGGTGGTCTTTATTCTGATCGCCCTCTATGCACCGATCTTCAGCCTGAGCGGGGTCGCCAAGTAGGGCACGTGACCATGCTAGAGTGGTCACGTGGAGGCTTCATGTCGGTGATGGGAGCGGCGAAAGCAAAGGCGCATTTTCTCTCTGTGATCGATGAGGTCGCGAGTAAGCGTGAACCAGTGACGATCACAAAAAAGGGTCGCCCTTTAGCTCAGATCGTTCCTATGCCCGAAGAGGAGGAGGATCCCCTTGCGATGTACAAGTTCGGCGGAGTGAAGATCCTGGGTGACATCACGGAGCCTGCAAACGATCCTGGCGATTGGGAGTATGACTGATTGCTTTTGGTTGATACGAACGTCGTCATTTGGCTGGCAGGAGATGTCCAACAGCTTTCGACCAACGCTCAGCAGGCAATGAGCAAGGCCCGGGGTGAAGGGAGCGCTTTGGCCATAGCCGGGACGACACTCTGGGAAATCGCTACGTTGAGCGCTAAAGGCAAGCTTTCTTTCTTTCCCTCGGTAGATAGTTTTCTCAGCCGTGTCGAGAGCAGGTACCACATACTGCCGATGACGCGAGAGATTGCATTGGTCGGCTCTCGCTTTTCCGCGGAATACCCGCGAGACCCGGCAGATCGTCAAATTGGCGCGACGGCTCTGGTGAACGGTCTGCCTTTGATTACTGCCGACAAGGCCATCCGCGCCTCCGGCGAAGTTCCCTGCATTTGGTAAACCGCAGCACCTCTCAGGAGTCCAACACACCATGGCCGCTACCGCACCGCCCGTCGCCAATCTTTACTCCGCCGATCAGCTCACCGAGCAGGAGCGCGCCCAAATGCTGGCGCGGCGTTACCACGCCGAGTTTGTTGACCTGAAGAACTTCAAAATTCAGCATGAGCTCTTCAAGACTGTTCCTGTGGACATGATGTTCCGGTATAACTTTGTGCCGCTGGAACTGTCCGGCAATCGACTCGCCATTGCGGTGGCAGACCCCTCCAAGCTGATGATGCTGGATGAGATTTCGGGGTTGCTGGGCACGCGCCTGATTACCCGCGTTGCTACGCTCTCGCAAATCACCGAGCTGCTGAAGAAGTCCGAGCAGTCGCAGCGCGTGCTGGACGAGGCCACCGAGGGCCTGGCGTTCGACGTGGTCGGCGCCGATGAGAACAGCGATGAGAACATTTCGATCGAGAAGCTGACCGGCGATGATGACATATCGCCAATCATCCGGCTCGTGGACACGACCGTGTACACCGCACTCGAGCGCAGGGCGTCGGATATTCATCTTGAGACGTACGACGACTCACTCCTGGTTAAGTACCGCATTGACGGCGTACTGCAACAGGCCATGGCGCCCATCGCGCGCGAGCATCATCAGACCATTCTGAGCCGCATCAAGGTCATGAGCGAGCTGGACATTGCGGAGCGCCGCGTCCCGCAGGACGGCCGTTTCCGCGTCCGCTACAAGGGCCGCCTCATCGACTTCCGCGTCTCCATCATGCCCACCGTGCATGGCGAAAACGCCGTGCTCCGCGTTCTCGACAAGGAGTCGATGAGTGAGAAGTTCGTCAAGCTGTCGCTCGATGTCGTCGGTTTCGACCCAGAGGACCTTCGTCGATTCCGCAGGTACATTAAAGAGCCGTACGGGATGGTGCTCGTCACTGGCCCAACCGGATCGGGAAAGACGACGACGCTTTATGCCGCTCTCAACGAGATCAAAAGCGAAGAAGACAAGATCATCACGATTGAAGATCCCGTCGAATACCAGATTCGGGGGATCACGCAGATCCCGGTAAACGAGAAAAAAGGCCTTACCTTCGCGCGCGGCCTGCGCTCCATCCTGCGGCATGATCCGGATAAAATCCTGGTCGGTGAGATTCGTGACGCGGAGACGGCGCAGATAGCCATCAACTCCGCCTTGACAGGCCACCTTGTGTTCACCACGGTCCACGCCAACAACGTGGTCGATGTGCTCGGGCGCTTTCTGAACATGGGCGTCGAGCCGTACAATTTCGTCTCCGCGTTGAACTGCATTCTTGCCCAGCGGCTTGTGCGTCAGATCTGCGAGTTCTGCGCCACGGAACGGACGTACACCGACGACGAACTGGTGGAAAATGGCCTAGAACCAGCCGACTGGCAGGGCTTTCATTTCCGCGAGGGCACGGGCTGTATCGAGTGCGGCGGGACAGGCTTCCGCGGCCGCTCGGCCATTCACGAATTGCTGGAATTGGACGATGAAGTCCGCGAAATGCTTCTCGAGAAGCGTCCCGGCTCAGAGATCCGCAAGAAGGCCCGTGATAAGGGCATGAATTTCCTGCGCGACTCGGCCCTGCAGCGCGTCCGCGCCGGCATCACGACGCTTCGCGAGATCAACAAGGTCACGTTCATCGAAGCTGGGCGATAGATCCGGAATTCTGGCTCACCTCCGGAACAGTGGATGAACAAAGGGCCTCGACTATCGTCGAGGCCCTTTTCACGAGGTTCCAAGCTGTCTACCGGTGCGCTTCCCATGCAGCGGCACGCTCACTTAGGTCGCGAGCTGCCTGTAGGTCGACAGTTCCGCTTCAGCCCGGCTATGCTGCATTGCAGCCATCAAGGCCCTGAACTGCGCATCTGACTGCCGCTGAAACGCCTCAAACTGCATTTTCACCTGATCTTCCAGGGAACCCATCCGTTGCTTCCAGCGAGGTCATGCGCGCCTTCAACTCACGCACGTCCGGTGCCACGATGTCCTGGATCGTGATGTTGATGGTTTGCAGAATGCTTTCTGTTTCGCCCACGATCTGCTCGCTGCAAGCGTACATGTACCCTGCCACGTCCCATGCTTCTTTGTTTGAGACGCTGCAGGCACCAGGATGGCTCATTCAACACACCAGTAACTGGCTCCTCTACGTCGCCGAAGGCGTCGCCTTCTGCACGCGCTTCTGCTCTTCTCCCGGCGACGATGGCTTGATGTCTGAACCGGACTCACCGCCCAGCCACTTGGGGTTTTGCGCCGTGCCGTCGAAGATGTTGGTCGTCTTGAACGGCTCGAACTTGCCCGTCATGGCGGCCTGCTGCGTTTTGCTGAGGAAGGCCTGGCGCGCATCCGCCGTCATGGGCTGAAAGGTCCTGGCGGCATTGAGTGCCTGGTCGAGTATCTCCGGCTTGTCCATGCCCGTAATCACGACGGAGACGCCCTGGACTGAGAGCCCATAGTGCAGCGCTTCGATCGGGTCGATGGTGCCCGACTTCAGGATGTAGCCGTCACCGAAGGTTTTCATCGCCAGCACCCCGGTGCCATGCTTCTGGGCAACGGGAATGACCTGATTGGTGAAGGAACGGAAGTGCGCGTCCATGGCGTTCACGGGCATCTGAACGGTGTCGAACTTGAAGCCGTGTTGCTCGGCGATTTCGAACATGCGCAGGTGGATCGCGGGGTCCTTGTGGCCGGTGAAGCCGATGTAGCGGATCTTGCCTGCCTGACGCGCTTCCATCGCGGCGTGAATGGCGCCATCATCCGCGAAGATCCGGTCTGGGTCTTCGAAGCGGAGGATCTCGTGAAACTGCACGAGGTCGATCACGTCGGTATCGAGCCGGCCCATGGATTGTTCCAGCTGCTTGTTGTAGTCCTTCTTGGTGCGGGCATCGAGCTTGGTCATAAGGAAGACCTTGTGACGGTAGCCGTCCTTGAGGGCCTGGCCCATCCGGACTTCAGAGATGCCGTCGTTGTAGTCCCAGCAGTTGTCCATAAACGTGATGCCGGCATCGCTGGCCGAGCGCACCAGCCGGATGGCGTCCGCCTGCGTTGTGTTCTGGTCCTTGGCAAGGTGGAAGCCGCCCATGCCGATGGCGGAAACCCGCTCTCCGGTAGTGCCGAGTTCGCGGTAGATCATGCCCGGGTGCTCGGGGCGCTTTACCGGCGCCTCTTTGGAGGTGCGACCGTCCGTGCTGGTCTGTTGTGCATGTCCGGCCATGGCTGTAGCGGCAACTCCTGCAGCGGTGGCGGATTTGATGAAGGCTCTACGTTCCATGGTGCTCCTGTCTGATGGGTTCCGGGTGTTCGATCGAGGGAAGGGCAGCGGATCTGACCGGCTACTTCGCTGCTTGTCCCAGGTTTTATGACTTTTCCGGGTCCGGACGAAGTTTCCTCAACTTCTTCATGCCGACTTCGAACGGATGGGTCATCAGTTCCTCGGCGCGGGCGGCGAACTCTTTCAACGGCGGCGTCTTCGTATGAGCATCCAGGGCTGCCTGCGAGATCCACTGCTCATAAAACATGAATGTCGAGGGTTCGTCTGCAACTTCGTGCAGTTCGTAGCTGATGTTGCCGGCGTCATGCCGTGAGCCCGTCACAAGGCTTACAAGAAACTTTTTCAGCTCCTGCTCTTTGCCCGGCCCGGCCTTCGCCGTATACAACAGCACCACACCGTCTGTGTCTTCTGCCATCTCCACTCCTTGGTTCAATCAAACTGGATGGCCGCGCCATGGTTCGCGTTGTACTCTTCACGCCAGCGACACGGAGCCTTATGAACCGACGAAACTTTCTCGCCAGTCTGCCCGCGGCTGCGGCTCTTCGAGCGGCGGACTTTCAGGAACAGGTTCCCGTGACGGGGAGTCCGGGGTCTTCCCCGATCTATGTGGCTCCGGGCTCGATCAGCGGCCCGCTTGCGGCCGCCCTCGCGCCTCCCGGAGGGCGAGCATCGCTCCCGCAAAGTCCGGATTTTGCAGGTCTGCGCTTTACCGGTCGCCATCGGAATTACCTGCCACAGATCGCCGCGGATACCTGGTATCCGAGCTGGGCCGCGGACGACCGGCTCTACACCACCTACGCCGACGGCTCCGTTACGGGCGCAAGTGGCTCGGCTGTCACGGTGAATTGCCAGTGGGCCTTCAGTGACGACAAGCAGGAGCGCTGGTTTCGCGACCTCGGCCTCAGCGTCGTGCACGGGCGCATCGTCACCGAGCGCGACAAATCGACAACTACCGGCAACGCTATTTTGGCCGGCAGCGATGCCTTTGCCCTCTCTGTAGAGCCTTTGCCACCTTTCGCGCGGTCCACCGAGCGTTACGAGGGCTTTTATCCCTGCGCCAATCTCTTCTTCAAGGGCGTCTGGTACTACGGCGGCTACTTCTGCCATCGTTGGCTGAACGCGCACAGCGTGCCGATCACGTATGAACTGGGAGGT
>CAXTGN010000179.1:5567-9023 GCA_964243455.1 uncultured Acidobacteriaceae bacterium | reverse complement strand
AAGACGCGGGTGCTGCATCCCGGTCGTGAGGGGCTGGAGAGGGTTGTGCCGTCGTTGCCGAAGCGCAAACGACGGGGAAAGGCTCCCCTGCCAGGCGGGGTGGTGGTGTAGAACGCGGTCGGCGAGCAAAAGGACGGACGCCCCGTTTGAGGCGTCCGCAAAATTTCAGAATGGGTTGCTATAGCGGCTGTTTACTGAGGTTGAAGTCGGGAAGAACGCCGGTTCCTTCTGCACGAACGGCGTCCAGCTGGGTGGGGTCGATACCCAGGGCTTTGAGGATGGTCGGAGCTACCTGCGCCGTGCCGACTTCGGCATAGACGGTCTTGCCCTCGATGTTGGGATTGGACACAAGCAGCATGACGTTGGTGTCGTCATGGGAAAAGCCTCCGTGTTCTTCCTGTTTGGAGGTGCTGCCGGAATACGTCACGCCGACGTTGGGCGTCACGATGATGTCCGGCGTGCGTGGGTCCTGGGTTGGCGAGTGGTAGTTGATGGCGACCGTGGGACCGTAGAAGATCTGGCCGAGGCCAATCTGGGCGGCGTTGTCTTCCAGGATTTCGACACTTGCGGCTGTTTCGGACGGGTTTTTTAGCCAGAGCAGCGAGATGTCGTCTTCCGTGGGACCGATGCCCGTGGGATTGTTAGTTGACTCGGTGTAAGGGAGGTATCCGGCGTTTGAAAGCAGCGTAGCCGGCGAAGACCCTTTGATCAGGTTTGAGACGTAGCGGTTCGGGTCGATGGGGGACTGGCCGTGTTTGGCCGTGATCACGATCAGGGTCGAGTCATACAGGCCACGGTCCCGCAGTTGCTGGACGAAGCGATCGAGGGAGGCGTCGACGAACTTGATTTCGTCCAGAAGAGCGGCGGAAGGGGTTCCTGCCGCATCCAGATACCCGCCCTTGGTGCCGTTGCTCTTTTCGATCAATTTCTGGCCAACGCTGACAGCCTGAAAGTTCATACCGAAGATGGTAGGAACCTTTGTGCTCCGGAGACCGAGGTGGTCTTTGCCGTCGATCTGGTTGAGGATGGCGTTGACCTTCAAGGTGTCATAGCACTGGATGTTGCCGAAGCTGTTTGTCCAGGCGGTCAGGTCCGCACCTGCGTCGGGGATTCTAGCGCAGGAAATGCCTGTGGAGGTTTCGACGTTTGGGAGAGAGATCACATTGGAGTTGATCTCGGGCGCATAGAAATCGTCGAGAGCGCTGGGACCGATCCCGCTGGCGACGGAGGCGTAGGAGGGATGCTTGTCCGACCAGGCGGTGTATCCCCCAGCCTGGTGGATGGCGCTGAAAATGCTGTTGGCGCGAACGAAGTCCCACGGGTACACGGGATTGCAGCCGTTCTTCGGGTCGCGAACGAGTTTTCCGAAGTCAATGGAATGCAGGCCGCCATCGGTGAGGGAGGCGCCGGGAGCGCCGCCGTTCAACTTGGTCTTGTCGATGTCGATGCCTTCCTCATATTCGGTGGTGGATCCGGTCGGGGCGACGTTGGGGGTGCAGGGGCCGGCGGCTACGCCGTTGCCCGTGGTCTTCGCGGGGGCATCGTAGTTTCGGGAATAAGCGACGTCGTAGTAGACGCCCGTCATGGCGGGGCTGCCACCGGTGACGATGGCCGTCAGACCGGGGAAGGAGTCCGACAGTTTCGAGGTGCTGGCGGCGACGTAGTTCAGGCCGATGTGCTTCAGAGAGGCGAGCGTAGGGCAGTACGGCTCTCCATTGTTCACGCCGGGGGTGCCTGTTGTGCAGTTTTCGAAGTCAACGGCGTGCATGCCATCGATGCTGATCAGCAGAACCCGCTTGACGCTGCCGCTGATGACGGCGGTGTTGGTGGAATCGATTTGGGCGGCGGCGGTGCCTAGCGAGCAGGCACTGGCCAGAGCGGAGAGAGTGATGATGTTTTTCATAGTTGCTGCGACACACTCTCTGCCTCGGGCCCGCGTTGGAGATTGCAGGAACAACAAATTCCGGTGAAAGCCGAGGTCCCGCCGCGTGAGATGCCCACGAGCCTGAGGGGTCCGTCTGCCCTGGAGGACAGGAGCGTTTCTGAAGGGGGGTCTCGCTGGTATCCTGAGCGCCAGCCGTTTGCCTGGGAGTTGATGTTTTGATTGAACTTGCTTTTTCGATTCTGGCCGCGGATTTCACCCACCTGGCGGACGAGATTGCCACCGCGGAGCGCGGCGGTGGAAGCATCGTGCATGTGGATGTGATGGATGGGCACTTTGTGCCGAATATCACGTTTGGGGCGCCGGTGGTGAAGGCGATCCGGAAGGTGACGCAGCTTCCACTGGATTGCCACCTGATGATCGAAGACCCGGACAAGTTCATCCCGGACTTCGCGGCAGCGGGTGCGGACATGATCGGGGTGCATTGGGAGGTCTGTCGCCACCTGAACCGGACGCTGCAGCTGATTGCGGACCACGGCATGCAGCCGGCGGTGGTGATCAACCCGCACACGCCGGTGGAGCACCTGATCGAGGTGCTGCCGACCGTGCACCACGTGCTGGTGATGAGCGTGAACCCGGGGTTTGGCGGACAGAAGTTTCTGCCGCGTTCGGTGGAGCGGATTGCGCACCTGAGCCGGTTGCGGCGGGAGATGGGGCTGAACTTCCGGATCGAGGTGGATGGCGGGATTGCCCACGACACGGTGGGCGCGGTGGTAAGAGCGGGTGCGGACATGCTGGTGGCGGGATCGGCGGTGTTTGAGCCGGGCAGGACCGAGGAAAATGCGCGGGCGCTGCTCAAAACGGCGCGCGAAGCGGCTGAGGTGCTGATCTAGTGTTTACCCGGCCGGTCGGGGCTAGCTTGCGGTAGCGAATGGGCGGCTGGACCGTCGAACAGGCAGGCGAAGTGCTGCGGGGTAGGCGGAAGTGCCTCACGACGCCTAAAATGTTGAGAAGCGTTGGCCCGCTCTGGCCAATGGCAGGAGTTTGTGGATGCACGCAGGTAAGCCGAACTTTTTTCCTCACAGCCGGGCAGGCTGGGCAGCAGGTGCTGCGCTGCTCATGTTGCTTTCCGGGCCCACCATGATCGGGCAGCAAACGGCGACACCGGACCCCTCGGGAGCGTCCCCGACCAGCGGGCAGGCCGCGACGGCACCGCAGACGGACGACACGCCCCCTCCCGCGCCCAAGAAGCACAAGTGGATCCAGAAGGACGAGCCGACTGCGTCCGCGAGCAGCACGCCGGCGGCGCCGAAAAAGGTGAAGGCGCCGGCGAAGGACACAGCGGCGAAGACCAAGGAGCATGTGGCCAAGGAAGACCGCGTCGTCCAGAGCAAGGACACCAAGGCCGAGGTCCGGCGGCAGCAGAAATACAATCCGCTGATCGGCAAGGATGCGGGCCTGCCGGACAAGCAGTTGTATGACAAGGCGCTGGAGCAGCAGAAGAAGGGCCACTTCGACGTGGCGCGGCTGGATCTGCAGACCCTGCTGAACACCTATCCTGATTCGCAGTACCT
>CAXTGN010000179.1:0-5557 GCA_964243455.1 uncultured Acidobacteriaceae bacterium | reverse complement strand
CCTGATGCGCGCCAAGCTGGCCGTGGCGGACTGCTGGTTCAAAGAGGGTGGGTCGGCGGCGATGGCGCAGGCCGAACAGGAGTACAACGACTTCATCACGTTCTTTCCGAATGCCCCGGAAGCCGCCGAAGCGCAGATGCGCATGGGTGATATTTACCTGAAGCAGATGGACGTGCCGGACCGCGATTACTCCAAGGCCCTCAAGGCGGAGACACAGTACCGGACGATGCTGAAGTCGTATCCGGACGCGCCCAAGACGGTTCTGACCGAGGCGACCCAGAAGCTGCGCGATGTGCAGGAAGTGCTGGCGCAGCGCGAGTTCGATCTTGGCCAGTTCTACGGCACACATAACAACTTTCCGGCGGCGATCGCGCGCTATCAGACCGTCGTGGACACGTATCCCCTGTTCAGCCATATGGACGACACGCTGATCGGGATCGGCGATGCTTACGAGGCCGAGGCCAACGTGGTGCGCGCGCAGGTGCAGATGCCGGAGGGACCGCGTGCCAAGCTGGAAGAGGAATACGACGGCCGGGCAGCAGCAGCGTATCGCGCTGTGGTGATGGAGCATGCCGCGGCACCGCACGCGGAGGACGCGAAGGAGCGGCTAGCCGGGATGAATCTGCCGATTCCGCAGCCGACGGCGCAGCAGGTAGCCGCCAGCGATACGCTGGAGGGCAGCCGCGCCCAGTACACGATGCGCAAGCGACTGGAGTTGCTGCTGATCCGGAAGCCGGACACGGTGACAGCGGCTCAGCTTGGCGCTCCCCCGCTGGAGGACGCGGCACCGACCGTGGCCCCGACGATCGTGCACCAGATTGAGGCGGATTACGTTGGCGCGTTCAACCCGAATGCGGCGAAGCCCGCAGTGGCAGCAGCAGCGGCTTCGGCGGCGAACGAGCCTGCCCCGGCACAGCCCACCCCGACAGCGCCTGCGGCGTCCGCTCCTCTCACGCTATCTGACGTGGGGAACGGAACCACCGACGGCGAACGCAGCACAGGAACGCTGACGGAGACCACGCCGGCGCCCGCGGGCAGTGGTGGCGGGACACGTGTCGGCGGCAGCGGAGCGTCGTTGGGCGTGGATGTGCTCACGCCCGGAGCGATGACAGGCGACGCGATCGGCAATCGGGCGAGTGACCGTCCGGCAGCGACGGGCAAACCGGATGCGAACTTCGGGATCGTCGCGCCCGCACGGGGTGATGCAGCGCCCCTGCCGGCGGCGGAAGCACCGGCGGCGGCTCCGGATGCTGTGAACGAGGCGGCAGGCCACCCGCAGCCTGCGGCGGAGACCAAGAACCCCAACGGCAAAAAGAAGACGAAGCCGGACTACGACAAGAACGACGAGAGCTCCAGCAAGCATAAGAAGAAGAAGGGTGTGGACAAGGTCAACCCGTTCTAGAGCGGACTTACAGAGCAGAACAGGGCGGCGCTTGCACAGGCCGCCCTTAGCTTTTGGGCAGAACCGACGTTAGGCGCGACTCCGGTCAATGCTGCGGAAGCAAGTCGCCCAGAGATGGAGGGCCGGGTCTGCCCTGCTAGGATGATGCTTGCGTGCGATCGCGATCCTGGCTTCAGCAATCATCACCTCAGCCCGACATGACCCGCGAAGGTACAGTGCGAACCGACCAGCGTGAGCACCCCGCGCTCCGTGAACTGGCTGGAACATCGTGTTGACCGGAACGACCGAAGATCCCTGGGGGAAGTGGCTCCCACCCATCGCTTGCACGCTTGCCCTGGGATTGTTCGCCTACTATGTGCTGGCCTCCCTGCACTGGGCGGTGATCTGGGACGGCGCGGTGATGCACTACATCCACTTCCTCATCACCCGAGGCTTCCGGCCTTACACCGACATCACGGACATGAACCTCCCAGGCTGCTACCTAACAGAGGGTTGGGCCATGGCCGTGTTCGGGTGGGGCGACCTGTCCTGGAGGATGTATGAGTACTTTCTGATGGGGGTGCTTGCCGCAAGCGGCATGGTGATCGGAGGCTCGCGACACTGGCTGGCGGGCATCTACGCGGCCCTGCTGTTTACGTTGATGCATGGCGCCGAGGGTCCCATGATGGCCGTGGAGCGGGACGAGGTGATGACGGTCCTGCTGGTGGCCGGCATGGCCTGCTTTTTCGTCTCCATGCGCCGACACCGGCCGTTGCTGCTGCTGCCCTTCGGGCTTCTGTCGGGGCTCGCCGTAGGGTTGAAGCCGGGTGCGATCCTGCTGGACACGGCGCTCCTGGTTCTAGCAGTCGTCACGGTGGCCAGACGGGGCGAACGCACGGCACCGTATATCGCCTGGGCCACCTTCGGAAATGCGGCGATGTGGGCGGTGATGTTCGGGTTTGTGCTCCGCTACCATGCCCTGTCGAGCCTGTTGTTCGTTGCACGCCATGTTCTGCCTTACTACGTGAAGGAGAAGAACCGTGGCACGGTGTACCTATTTGAAAACCTCCTGTCGCCGTACCTGCTACCCCTGGTCGGTATTGCGCTTGCCTCGGCGCTGGTGCAGCGACGGAAGTGGAGCTGGGAGAGAGCGGCCCTGTTGCTGGCGGTTCTGAGTGGATTCAGCTCGTATTGGATCCAGCGTAAGGGCTATCTGTATCACCGGTATATGTTTACCGTCTTCCTGGTGCTGTGGGCCGGGTGGGAGCTGACCGGGGCGCAGAGGACGCGCAGGTGGCTGCCCCGGACTCTGGAGCTTGCCGGGATGCTCGCGATCTTCGGTTGGGCCGCGCCACAGTACGCACAAGAGATCTATGAGTATCCCCGAAAGGTTCCGCCACCGCAGGCACTGGCTTTTGGGCTGGAGCGAGACCTCCGGCAATTGGGTGGAGGCTCTTTGCAGCAGCAGGTGCAGTGCTTTGACCTGGTGAATGGCTGCCTGAACGCTCTCTACCGGCTCAGGATTGTGCAGAGCACCGGAACAACAGGCGACTTGCTGCTGTTTTCGCCGACGCCCGGGCCGGCAGTGGATTATTACCGCAGCTGGTTCACAGCCCACGAGTCTCTGCATCCACCTACCGTCATTGTGCTGGGCAATGAGTATTACCACCAATACGCGACCAGCTTTGACAAGATCGACACATGGCCGGAGTACGCTTCATTCCTGCGCTCGAACTACGTTCCAGTGATCGAGCGACACTTCGGGCATAACAACGAACCCGCCTACCGGATCTACCTGCGCAAGGGCAGCGACGTGCTGGCGCGGGAGCAGGCCGACCCTCTGCACTGACGTGGAAGGCTGTCGGTGGAACGGCAGAGTGTCCTGCATCGTCCCCAGCACATGTTTTGCATTCGGACCGGGGAACCGGAACGTATAGGAAAACGTAGGGCACTCGAGAACATAGGCTGAACTCGAAAGCACTGTCTCCTTGGCAGCGGTTCGAGTTTTTGTAAGTTAGCTCTTCGGAGACCCCATATGCATCGCATCGTTCCCGTCGCCGCGCTTGCGGCGCTTGCGTTTCCTCATGCCTTCGCGAAAGGCGAGACACAGCCGACAGACACCACGTGCGGGGCAGCACGTGGCGCGCCGCTCGCCGGTGTTGTGCGCGACAGTACGCAGGCTCTGGTACCGGGCGCCACCGTGACGCTGGACGCAGGTCAAACCACCACCAGCGGCGATGATGGGCGATTCCGTTTCCCGTGCGTCAGCCAGGGTGCGCACAAGCTCACCCTGAAAGCAGAGGGCTTCGCACCGGACGGGATGGACCTCAAGCTGCCCCGGGCGGGCGATGTTGTGTTCGTGCTCAAGCCGGACACCGTGCAGATTGGCGTGGAGGTGAGCGCGGATGAGGCGACGGCTACCGACACCCAGGGCACGGGAGCGTCCGAGACCATCTCAGGCAAGTCTCTGCAGGCGCTGGCCGATGATCCGGACGATTTGCAGCGTGAATTGCAGCAGCTGGGCGCGGCCAGTGGCGGAAATCCGGCAAACACCACGATCGCCGTGGACGGCTTTCAGGATTCGAGCAAGCTGCCGCCGAAGAGCTCCATTGCCTACATCAAGGTGAACCCTGACATGTATTCCGCGGAGTACCGCGAGCCTCCCTTTGATGGTGGGCGCATTGAGGTGTACACCAAGCCGGGCCAGAGCACCTTCCATGGTGCCCTGTTTGCGACGAATGGAAGTCCATGGATGAACGCACGCGACCCGTTCTCAACCAGTCGCGCTGCGCTGGGTAAGCAGCGCTATGGATTTGAACTGACCGGACCGATTCGCAAGGGCTCAGACTTTTCGGTGGACCTGGAGCACCGGTCCATTGATAACTATGGCGTTGTGAACGCTGTGACGCTGGACAGCAGCGGCAACGCGGTGAACACGGTGACGAACGTACCGACACCGCAGCGGCTGTGGGTCGGTGAAGCGCGAGTCGATTGGCAGCTCGGGGCAAAGAACACGTTTATCGCGTCGTACTCGGCGGACGTGAACAGCCTGCAGAACATCGGCGTAGGGGGAACGACGCTGGCGGAGGCGGGCTATGACAGCGGACGTGCCGAGCACAGTTTGCGCTTCACCGATGTGACGACCATCTCGGCGCACCTGATGCATGAAGCGCGGTTCGCGTTTCGATGGAACAACGAGACCGACGTGCCCACATCGACCGCGCCCCAGGTGCAGGTCTCAGGCGCCTTTACCGGAGGCGGAGCCACGCTGGGCAATCAACGTGATCATGACCTGCGCACGGAGACCGACGATGACGCCATCCTGACGACCGGGAAGCATACCCTCAAGTTCGGCATTCAGCTGATCACGTACCATGCCGACGACCAACTCACAACCGGCTTCAATGGGACGTACACCTTTGGCGGTGGGACCGCGCCGGTGCTGAGCAGCAGCGGCGTCCCGGCGGGTTCACAGACGGAAACCATCACCGGTATTGAGCAGTACCGGCGGGCGCTGCTGGGGCTGCCTGGTGGGACCCCGGCGGCCTTCACCGGCGTGGCGGGAACACCGGCGGTGAGCTTCACCCAGATACGCAACGCGCTCTTTGTCCAGGACGACTGGAACATCGGCAAGGGCGTGCACCTTTCCACGGGCCTGCGCTACTTCAATCAGACCGATCCGAAGACGCTCAACGGCTTTACGCCCCGCGCCGGCATTCTTTGGTCGCCTACCAAGAAGGGCACCTGGACCCTGCACGCCCATGCCGGCCTGTTTGCCACGCAGGTCCAGGGCGATGACTGGGCAGAGATCGTGCGCGAAGACGGCACGGCTCGTACAACGAGCACCGTGTACAACCCGGTTTTCTGCAGGGCGAGCAGCACTGGCGGCTGCAGTCCCTACAACGGCGCAACGGTCATTGGAAGCGCGCGCAGCGTGGCGGGACACTTTACCAACGGCAACTACGCCATTGAGAACATCGGCGGCACGCGGGCCTTGCCGGGCGGCTGGAATCTTTCGCTGGATTATTACATTGGGCGGCTCTGGAATATCCAGAGGACGCTGAACGTGAATTCACCCCTGAACGGCGACCCCACCGGGCCGCGGCCTCTGGCGCCAAACACCAACCTGCTGCAGGTTCAGAACAGCGGACAGGGCCGGGCCAATGTGGTCTTCGC
>CAXTGN010000178.1:0-9047 GCA_964243455.1 uncultured Acidobacteriaceae bacterium | reverse complement strand
CTTCAGGCAGAACGCGGATTCCCTTTGGGGATGACAACAAAGCGGTCCAGCCTTTAGAGAGAACGTGGATTCCCTTCGGGATGACAACAAAGAGGTCCAGCCTTCAGGAGAACGCGGATTCCCTTCGGGGATGACAACAAAGCGGCGCCCTTCCTTTATGCTGAGGCGCGGTCAGCAGGATGGCAGGCCCTGTGTTCCGGGCCGCTTGGCGGAGAGACCATGCATGATGATGTGCGAGGTGCGCCCCAGGGGTGTATGCGCCGTAAGGGATTGCGATGTCGATGGTGGTGTGCCCTGTGCGTGTTGCTCTGCGGCTGGGGGCTGACCGCACAGCGAGCGCAGGCGAGTTTGTTTGCGGATGTGTCGGCGGTGGTGCATGATGCGCAGCATCGGCCGCTGCCGGGGGCGAGGGCCGAGTTGCAGGCGCGCGGCTCGGCGTTTGCGGTGCGTGGCGACACGGACGCGAATGGCTCGGTGCACTTTCTCGCGGTGCCCTTTGGGGAGTACACGCTGACGGTGAGCCATGCGGGTTTTCGGACGCAGACCGAGCCGGTGCATGTGAGCTCGGGCAGCTCGCCGGTGCTGCATGTGGCCCTGCAGGTGGCAGCGGTGGGTGAGACCGTCAATGTGACGGGGGATGAGATGGTTGCCGCGGGCAGTTCGGTCACGCCGACGACGACGCTGAGCCAGCATGAGATCGATGCGACGCCGGGGGCAGACCGCAGCAATTCACTCGCGATGATCACGGACTATGTGCCGGGCGCGTACACCACGCATGACATGCTGCATATTCGGGGCGGGCACCAAGTGAGCTGGTTGCTGGATGGTGTGCAGATTCCGAATACCAATATCGCGTCGAACCTGGGCGCGCAGATCGATCCGCGGGACATCCAGTATCTGCAGGTGGATCGCGGCAGCTATGGCGCGGATCTGGGGGATCGGACCTATGGCGTCTTCGATGTGAACCCGAAGAGTGGGTTTGAGCGCAGTCGTGAGGGCGAGCTGCGATTTACCGCGGGGAGTGCGCTTTCGACGGACGATCAGCTGTCGTTTGGAGATCACACGCAACGTGCGGCGTACTACGCGAGCGTGAACGGCAACCGCAGCGACTATGGCCTGGCCGCGCCGGTTGAGCACGCGATTCACAATGCCGAGAATGGGTACGGTGGGTTTGGGTCGTTCACCTTTAATCGGGATGCAGCGAATCAGTTTCGCCTGCTGACGCAGTTGCGCACGGACTTTTTTCAGATCCCGTATGACCCCGATCCGGGGAGCTATCGGAATCAGCTGTATCCCTCGAGCGGGCTCCGGGATGTGCAGGGTGAGACGGATGGCGTGGTGGCGTTTACGTGGACGCACAGCGTTTCGCCGAAAGCCGTGCTGGCCGTTTCGCCGTTCTACCACTACAACAGTGCGGACTACGAGCCTTCGCCGGACGATATGCCTGTGGCTACGACGTCAGACAGGGCTTCTCACTATGCGGGGTTGCAGGCGAGTGTCAGTGACGACGTCGCGCGCCAGCACCTAGAGGCGGGTTTCTACAGCTGGGGTCAGCATGACAGCCATCTGTTTGGGGCGAAATTTACGGATGCGAGCTTCGGCGACTTCACCGAAGCGAGCGGTGCGGCGGGTGGGTTGGTGGAGGAGTATGTCTCCGATGCCTATAAGCCTGGCCAGTACCTTACGTTTACTGCGGGGGTGCGGGCGAGCTGGTTTTCCGGGGCGGGGCTCAGCGAGACGGCGACGTATCCGCGTGTGGGCGCCGCCCTGCGTGTGCCGCGGTTGAACTGGGTGTTTCGCGCCTTCTATGGACATTTTTATCAACCGCCGCCGCTGCTGACCGTGAGTGGACCGGTGATCGGGTATGCGCAAAGCAACGACACGGGCTTTGCGCCGCTGCATGGCGAGCGCGATGAGGAGCACCAGTTTGGCGTGCAGATCCCGTGGAAGGGCTGGGTGCTGGATGCGGACACGTTTCAGACGGAGGCGTCGAATTTTCTGGATCATGCCAACCTGGGTGAGTCGAGTATCTATCTGCCGGTGACGGTGGCCGGCGCGCTGGTGCAGGCGTGGGAGATGACGCTGCGATCGCCGGAGCTGCCGCGACATGGGCACGTGCACCTGGCGTACTCGAACCAGATTGCGAAGCAGCGGGGTGCGCTGACGGGTGGGTTGATCTGTGCGCCGGTGAGCTCGCCGCAGTGCGATGTGGCGCCTGGGTATTCGTCGCTGGATCATGATCAGCGCAATACGCTGAGTGTGGGTGGAGATCTCGTGTTGCCGCTGCGGATCAACGCCTCGACGAATGTGTATTACGGCTCCGGGTTTGTGAATGGATACCCGGAGCCGCCGTCACCGTACAGCGAGGCGTATCTGCCGGCGCATACGACGTTTGATCTGCGGTTTGCGCGGGATTTTGGGGAGAGGCTGAATGTGGCTTTGAATGCCAGTAATGTGGCGAACCGGCGCGTGTTGTTGGACAACAGCCTGACGTTTGGCGGGTTTCATGAGAACGATCCCCGGCAGGTGTATGGGGAGGTGCGGTATCGGTTTCGGTATTGAGTGGGGTGTTCCGGCTGCGTTGCGGCCCTGGGCAGGAAGCAGATCCCTCCGCTGCGCTGCGGGATGACAAATGTCTTGATGGATGAGGCTCGTGTGGGCTGCGGATCACTTCGGGAATGGCGGCAGGGGTGGATCGTTCTTGCGTGGCTACTCTTGAATTCTTTGAATGTACCTCAACGGCTAAAGCGGCTTAACTTTGCGGTAATTGCGGCATGGCTGAAGCCATGCCCTTCCGGAGTGAGGCGTTACCTTTCGGGGTTCAAGGTGGAGCGGAGAGCGGACAAGAGCAGAAGCAAACGCAGATTCCCTTCGGGAATGACAACAAAGTGGGGGGAAAGACTCTCCATGGACCGCTCCGTTGCTTTCAGCAGAGAGACAAAGCAAAAGGCGCTCCTCGGAGCGCCTTTTGCTGTTGTGCAAGGCAGGAGTTGTTATGCCTCTGTGGATTCTGTAGCGGGGGGTAGGTCGGGCTGGTCGCTCTTGACGTTGACCTGCACGTGGGCGGTGACGTCGCGGAAGAGGCGGACTGGTACGTGGAACTCACCGACGGTCTTGAGCGGCTCATCGAGCTGGATGCGGCGACGCTCGACCTGATAGCCCTGGGCTTCGAGGGCCTGGGCGATGTCGGCGGAGGTGACGGAGCCGAAGAGCTGGCCTTCGCCGCCGGCCTTGCGCTCGAAGCTGAGGACGACGTTGTTGAGGGTGGCGGCAACCTGCTCGGCCTCGGACTTCTCCTTGGCGGCCTTGCGGATGGCGGACTGCTTCATCTGCTCGATGACGTTTTTGTTGGCTGCCGTGGCCTCGATGGCGAACTTCTTGGGCAGCAGGAAATTACGGCCGTAGCCGTCGGCTACGCGGACGACGTCGCCGCGGTGACCGAGGGACTCGACGTCCTGTTTGAGAATGACTTCCATGATGATCTCCGATGTGATCGCTCAGGCGATCCGATCTGGTTAGGCTGGGATAGCCAGTGTTTCCGCAATCGTGGTTGGCTCAGGAACCGGATCACCGAATTCGCGCATGACGGCGAGATGCCCGCTGAGGGCTTCCGTCATATTGCGCTGCGTGTCCTGCAGGGTAGGGCCGGTCGTGATGCAACCGGGAAAATCGGGCACGTAGGCGCTGTACCCGGTGGATGTCTTTTCATAAATCACAAGGTACTTGCTCATCCGTGCTTCCTTTCCAAGCCAGCCTGCTTCTACACGCTGATTTCAGTTCCGATTGCCACATCATCCGAAGGGTGGCCGGGGATCGTAACAGTTCCGGGCTTCGTCGGATGACGGTAGTGGCGATGGCTGCCGCTGGTGCGTACATGCTGCCAGCCATCGCGGTTTATGAGCCGAACCAGGTCGCGAACCTTCACTAGTACTTGGCGGCGTAGGCGAGCAGGGCGATGGCACGGGCCTGCTTGATGGCGCGGGTCAGCTTGCGCTGAAACGGTGCCGAGGTGCCCGTGAGGCGGCGCGGAATGATCTTGCCGCGATCGGAGACGAACTGCTGGAGCAGGCGCACGTCGCGGTAGCTGATCGAGTCGATCTTCTCCACGGTGAACTTGCAGACCTTCTTGCGGCGGAAGAACTTGCGGTTGCCGCCAGGGCCACCAGGGCCGCCCGCTGGGCGAGGACCGCGCGGGCCACGGGGACCACCGGGACCGCCAGGGCCACCAGATCCTTGAGGACGGTCCCCACCCTGGGGACCACCGGCAGGTGCGCCGCCAGTCGGAGCGGCGGCGGGTGCTGCTGTGTTTTGAATTTCGTCAGCCATTTTGTTTTCCTTTGTGCTGAGAGGCCGGGAGACCGGTCAGCGGCTTTGCGATTCTCGCTCCAGATCCGCGTGGGGACCTTTGGACGTTGGAGTGGTTGCCGGAGCAGCCTTGGGAGCGATGAGTCGGGTTTGGGTCGGTCCTTTGGTTCGGAATAAGCGGCGAGCGGCGAGGCACCGAGCGGTGAGGAACGATGCCTGCTGCCCCCTTACTGTGCTGCGGGCTGGGGCTCGCCGACTTCGGCGGCTGCGGGGACGGCGGTGACTTCCTGCGGCTGGGGCTCGGCTGCGGCGGGTGCGGGTGTCGCGGTCTCGGCAGCGGCGGCTTCGGGATTTTCCTGGGGCAGGGCGGAGCGCTTCACGTGCGCGGCGCGATGGGCCTTGATCTTGTTGACGCGCTTTTCTTCCTCGTCGGTGCGGACGGTGATGAACTTGATCACTTGCTCGGAGACGCGGAGACGACGCTCGACCTCGGCGATGAGGTTGGCCGGGGCGTCCACGATCAGCAGGATGTAGTTGCCGTCGTTGAACTTGCGCACGGTGTAGGCCAGGCGGCGACGGCCCATCTTTTCTACCTGCTTGACGGTGCCGCCACCGGTGGTGACGTAGCCGGAGAAGGTCTCGATGATCTTGTCGATGTCGGCGTCTTCCACGTCCGGGCGGACGATGAACATGATTTCGTAGCTGCGATTCATTGTGCTTCTTTCTGCGGGGTTGTGCCCCGCACCGCTCCGGGGTGGGTTCCGGGGCCGGTTTGGCTCTGTTTAGAAACGTTCTTAGTTGTTGGTTCTTAGTTGTTAGTCAAGTCTGGTCGTACTAACAACTAAGAACTGAAAACTAAGCACTTCTTCTGTTGAACTCGTTCATTGCCGCGCTGACACCCTTTGTCAGGATGGCCTCCACGGCGCGTACCGCTGTCTCCAAACCTTCGTCCAGCGTGGCGAGTTCGGCTTTGCGCATCGGCGCTAAGAGGTAACTCGTTCCGCCGGCTTTGATCGGGAGGCCCGTTTCGGTTGGCGGCTTGCCGACCCCGATGCGAACCCGTGTCCAATCTTCCGTCCCCAGCGCACCGGTGACGGATTTGACGCCGTTGTGACCGTTGGCCGATCCGCTGGCGGCGACCTTGATCGTGCCCAGCGGAAAGGCCAGTTCGTCGTAGAGGACGATCAAGTCCTCCAGGCCGAGATTCAGATCCCTGAGCAGGGTGGCCACGGATAAGCCGCTCAGGTTCATGAAGGTTTCGGGCTTGGCTAACAGGACGTCGTGTCCCATCAGTCTTGCCCTGCCGGTTTCTGCACGTCCCCGGCGGTTGGTGACCGCGACGTCGCAAAGGGCGGCGATACGGTCAATAGCCATGAAGCCTGCGTTGTGTGGCGTCTGGAGGTACTCCATGCCAGGATTGCCGAGACCCACGATGAGCTTCATGACAGGGCTCAGGGTTCAGGGCCCAGGGTTCAGGATGATGTTGCTTGCTGGGCCCTGAACCCTGGACACTGGACCCTTACTTGGTGTCGGTCTCCGTCTTGCCCTTCTTGGCTACCTCGGGCTCGGACGGCGCATTGACTACGGGTTCGGTGCTGGCATCTTCCCTGGGCAGCGTGATCTGGGCGACGAGTTCGTCTTCGCCGCTCAGGAACTTGAGATTGCCGGCGTGCGGCAGATCCTTGACGTGGATCGAGCCGTTGAGCTCAAGGTCGGTGATGTCGACGTCGATATGGCTGGGAATGTCAGACGGAAGGCACTCGATTTCGACCTCGTGCAGCACCTGCGAGAGGACGCCGCCCTGCGTCTTGACACCGGCTGCCGTGCCGGTCAGCTGGATGGTCACGGAGACGCGCATGGCGACGTTCATGGCGATGCGCTTGAGGTCAATGTGGAGCAGCTTGCCCTTGATGGGCTCGTTCTGCCAGTCGACGATCATGACCTTGGTGGGCGCGGTGCCTTCGACGTTCAGGTCGAAGATCGTGTTGTGACCGCTCTCGGAATAAAGGATTTTGGTGATGACCTTGGGGTCGACCGTGATGGCGACGCTGGGCTGGCCGGCGCCGTAGACCACGGCGGGGATGAGACCCTGTACACGCACGCGGCGCGCGTGATTCTTGTTGAAGGTACCGGTGCGGGTGGTTGCGTTGACCGCGGTGACGGGAGTGTTGCTTGCCATGAGGTTTCCTTTCGGGCGAGTACAGGGCACAGGGTCCGGGGCGCAGGGCACAGGGTTGCCAGATGTCCGAGTACGTCTCCGTTCGCGGCTTCTCGCCGCTGTTAGCCCCCGGTGGATTGAGGGTGGGTGATTGCTTCTGTGCCCTGGGCTCTGTGCCCTGGACCCTAGTTAAAGAGCGTAGAAACCGAGGTCTCCATGTGGATGCTCTCCATGGCGCGGCCGAGGAGGCCGGCTACGGAGCGAACTTTGATTTTGCTGACGGCCTGAGCGGCCCCCGTCAGCGGAATGGTGTTGGTGACGATCAGCTCTTTGAGGCCGGACCCCTCGATGCGTTCGACGGCGGCGCCGGAGAGGACGGCGTGCGTGGCGCAGGCGTAGACGGCTTCGGCCCCCTTGGCGAGCAGGGCATCGGCGGTCTTGCAGAGGGTGCCGGCGGTATCGACGATGTCATCGAGGATGAGGCAGGTGCGGCCGTTGACGTCGCCGATGACGTTCATCACTTCGGTGACGTTGACGTCCGTGCGGCGCTTGTCCACGATGGCCAGCGGCACTTCGAGCTTTTTCGCAAAGAAGCGGGCGCGTTCCACACCGCCGGCGTCGGGTGAGACGACGGTGAGGTTGGGGAGGTTGAGCTTGCGGAAATAGTCGACCAGCACGGGCGACGCGAAGAGGTGATCGACGGGGATGTTGAAAAAGCCCTGGATCTGTGCGGCGTGGAGGTCGACGAAGAGCGCGCGGTTGGCGCCGGCGGTGACCAGCAGGTCGGCGACGAGCTTGGAGGTGATGGCGACGCGGGGACGGTCTTTGCGGTCCTGGCGGGCGTAGCCGTAGTAGGGGACGACGACGGTGATGCGGCCGGCGGAGGCGCGTTTGAGCGCGTCCATCATGATCAGGAGCTCGAGGAGGTTCTGGTCGACGGGGAAGGAGGTGGGCTAAACCAGGAAGACGTCGGCGCCGCGCACGTTTTCGAGCAGCTGGAAGTGCACTTCGCCGTCAGAGAAGCGCTGGAGGTCGGTCTGCACGAGCTGTACGCCGAGGAATTCAGCGATCTCGTCGGCGAGAGCGCGATTGGCGGAGCCGGAGACGATTTTGAAGTGTTTGTCTTCACTGAGCTTGGTCGGCCGTTTGGCCTGGGGAGCCGGCTTGACGCCGGGAGTGGCGGAAGCGGCCGCTGTCTCCGGGAGTTGCTGGGTGGGTTCGAGGACAGCGGTTTGCGCGCTGGCCTCGTTGCCTTGATTTGTAGAACTGGGGAATGGAACCGCTGTCATACCGTTTTCGTTCGCCACGCCTGGAGACTCCGTGAGGTTGGTTGACCTGAAGAGAGCTTCGTACAGCTGGTTGAAGGCTGCCGACAGCGCGTTGTGCTGCCGGGTGTTGCGATTTGCTGCGACTGCGGTTCCATCGAGGTCCAGGCGCGGCTTGTTGCCTCGCGTCCGGCCGTATCTTCCTTTGCTTTCGCCGCCCCGGCGTGCGGGACGGGTTTTTGCTCAACTTCAGGCAGTCCGGTTTGGAACTGCCGTCGATCTCAAAAGCTCCCATATTGTTCCGGGTTCGCGTCAGGCGTCGACCGAGGGTTGGTTGGGCGACCAGGATTCGAACCTGGACTGTCTGCGTCAAAGGCAGATGACCTACCGTTAGTCGATCGCCCAGTGGTCTCCGGCCTTGCCGAAGGACACGCTTTGCGAACCATCGTGCCGTGTGCCAGGGAGAGGTTCGCGCGGTACACAACCAGCTTACGCGAACATTCGCTGCCAGTACTCGTGGCGCGGGAGCGTTTCCGTCAGGAGCGCCCGGGTGCCAAGAGTCTGCACACGTCCTTGAGCCTCGCGCGCCGCTTCGGTGGATCCGTAGATGCCGAAGAGCGCCGAACCGGAACCTGACAGGGCGGCATACAGCGCCCCGGAAGCTCCGGGTGCCGAGGAACCCTGTAAGGCGCGCTTGATGTCACGGAGGGAAGGGTGTTGCCGAAAGGCAACCGACTCGAAGTCGTTCTCTACCCCGGTACGGACAAGCGCGAGAAGGGGATTGGTTATCCCAACCCGCGAGCGGATCGGGTACCCCGGGTTCTCGGCCAGATCGTCTTGCCTTCCATGCAGGCTTTCGCGTGCATCGCTGCTTTGGGGCAGGTTTCCTCCGCCAACGGGCGGAAAAGGAGAGGAGTTGACGATACCGGTTGTTTCTCGCCCGACTCCAGTGGGTGTCCACAGGGAGGTCAGAACGCGGCTCAACTGTTCTAGTCTATCCTCTGGGTCGGTCCCGGTCAACCCCGCAGGGAGAGGATGGCTTCCACCGGCGGCCATTTGGCGGTCCAGGTCGCGAAAGGCCTGGGCGGTTGAGAGACCTACGGAGGGGATCGCCACGACGACGGGCAGCGAAGGCGAGTCCGGGAGAGGGTAGACGGCTTCGCCACGGTTGAGGCCCAGAACCGTTCCTCCAACCAGAAAGAGGGGCACATCGGAGCCCACCTCGGCGGCAAGGCGGAGGCGTTCGGGGCCGGGGAGGGCAACACCGAGCTCTCGTTCCAGCCCCAGCAGGGCAGCGGCGGCATTGGCCGAGCCTGCAC
>CAXTGN010000177.1:6102-9056 GCA_964243455.1 uncultured Acidobacteriaceae bacterium | reverse complement strand
TTCACGAACGTGAACAGCGCCATCATTGATCCTAAGAACTTCGATGAGAGGTCTTTCGTAACCGTTCACGCGGAATCAGTAATCATTCCGCCTAACTCCTTTGCACTGGCTAAGTCGATTGAGTACTTTCGTATCCCTCGCGATGTACTAACGATTTGTGTTGGGAAGAGCACATATGCCCGTTGTGGGATTATCGTAAATGTCACACCCTTCGAACCGGAGTGGGAAGGGTTTGTCACACTGGAGATCTCTAACACCACACCTTTACCGGCGCGCGTGTATGCCAACGAGGGCTTGTGTCAGATTCTTTTCTTTCAAAGTGATGAGCCTTGTGAAGTAAGCTACGGCGATCGTAAGGGTAAGTATCAAAAGCAACAGGGCATCGTTCTTCCCAAACTCTAGAGCCATACCGGGGACATCCCCGAGGGGACGGGCCGATCCATAGATAAGGTGGAAGCAGCCCGTGACAGCCACGCCCGGAACTGAAGCTCAACTGCAGCAGCCCATTTGCGTCGGGGTTCTTGCATCGGACCCATTGCGCCTGATTGGCCTGCAGACCATTCTGCAGGAGAACCTGAACCTCCAAACCGCGGTGATGGCGGAAGGCCACATGACCAGGAATTGTCGACCCGATGTGGTGGTCGTCGACGCCGGGTTACACAGCAACCACACGCTCGGGGAATCGGTGGGGCATGTACGTCGTATGCTCCCCCTGGCACCCGTGATCGTGCTGGCCAGGACAGGAGCGCCGGAGGCGCTGGAGAAGGCAATTGCCGCAGGGGCGCTGGGGTTTCTGCCAGAGACCGCGGGCGTGGATGAGATCCGGTCCTGCATTGAGAGCGTGCTGGAAGGCAATCCGTGGCTTCCCGCCGAAACAGAGCAGGTAAGCTTGTTGAGCAAAGTGATGGTGACGCCGGGCACCAACCTTTCCAGCCGCTTTACGCCCAAAGAGCGGGAGGTATTGCAGTGGCTGACACAGGGGAGGTCGAACCGGGAGATTGCCTCCACCATGCGCATCGATGAAGCGACGGTCAAAGCCCACCTTGGACGGATGCTGCGCAAGGCCAAGGCGACGAACCGGGTGGAGCTGACGTTACGCGTACTGGCCGAACAGGCATATAACTCCGGGGGTGCGCACGCAAGGACTCCTTGAGTGGGTGGCAACCCCCATACGCGCGTGTCCATCTGATGCTTTGGCTCTGCGAACATTCACGGGCAGGCTTTTTGCGATCGAAAGGTAAGGTGTTGAATGAAGAAGTTTACTGGAGCAGTGTGCGCTTGTTTGATTTCTGCGGGTAGCCTCCCGGCCCTGGCGGCGGACCACGGCAAAATGGACGAGCGTCTGCAGAGCGCAACAGACGTGATTCAGGAGGTCATGGCGACCCCCGATAAGGCGATTCCGCGCTCCATTCTGGCCGGTGCAAGCTGCGTTGCGGTGATCCCTTCCTATAAGAAGGCGGCATTTCTGGTAGGTGGGCAGTACGGACAGGGAGTGGCGACGTGCCGCACCGGCCATGGCTGGAGTGCACCGACGTTTGTGAGATTGTCGGGTGGAAGCTTTGGTTTCCAGGCTGGCGGTCAGTCCACGGACCTTGTCCTTGTGGCCATGAACCAGAACGGCATGCAGCACATGCTGCACAATAAATTCAAGCTGGGCGCGGATGCTGCCGCCTCGGCTGGCCCGGTTGGCCGTGACGCCCAGGCCGGCACCGACTGGAAACTCAATGCTGAGTTTCTGACGTATTCGCGCAGCAAGGGACTGTTTGCCGGTCTGGATCTGAGCGGTGATGTGCTCGACGCCAATGACGACGACATGAAGGGCTTCTACGGCGCCGGCGTATCGTATGAGTCCGTGTTGCGAGGCGACGTTCCGACCCCGCCAGAAGCGCAGAAATTTGTGCGCACGGTGGCTCGTTACTTCGTGGCCTCCAACCAGTAAGCACGATACAGATCAGGGGAGGCGGCCTGGCCGCCTTCCCTTTCGTTTGCTTCCCGATAGACTGAGAGTTGTTGAACGAGCTCGCACGATCGCGGAAAAACAAGCTGTCGCTTCGACAGCGCCTTGAGTATTGGGCTCTGCGCGGCTTCACCGGAATGCTGGGTGCTGTACCCCGGACAGTCGCCCGTGGCATAGGCGCCGGGGTGGGGCTTGCGGCCTATCTGCTGGCGGGACGTCTTCGGGGGGTGGGCGACAGCAATCTCCGGCTCGCCTTTCCGGAGATGAACCCACATCAGCGCCGCAACGTTTTGGTGGCCAGCTTCCGCAGCCTTGGATGGCAACTGGCCGAGTTCGCCCAGATGCGACGGTATACGGCCGCCGGGACGCAGAGGTACATCCGTTATGAAGGCTTGGAGCACTATCTGCAGGCAAAGGCGCGCGGTAAGGGCGTTTTGGTGCTCACGGGGCACCTTGGGGCCTGGGAGCTCTCCAGCTTCTATCATTCGCTGATGGGGCACCCTATGGGCATGGTGATCCGGCGGCTGGATAATGCCCGTGTCGACGTCTGGGTCAATGCGATTCGCACGCTGCACGGCAACCGCGTTCTGCATAAAGACGACTTTGCACGCGGCATTCTGAAATCGATGCATCGGGGTGAGACGGTGGGCATTCTGATGGACACCAACATGACACCGCCGCAGGGAATCTTCGTCCCGTTCTTCGGCAAAGACGCCTGCACCGCATCGGGGCTGGCCCGCGTGGCTGCCCATGCCGGGGCCGCGGTTCTGCCGGGCTTTCTGCTGTGGGAGGCGGCGGAACGAAGGTATCTACTGCACTTTGGACCACCGCTGGAGCTCGTGCAGACGGGCGATGCCGAGGCGGATGCGTCCGCGAACACATCGTTGTTCACGGCGACCCTGGAGGCTTGGATCCGCCGGTACCCGGAGCAGTGGTTGTGGGTTCATCGTCGCTGGAAGACGCGGCCCGCGGGTGAGGAGCGCATGTACGCATGAGC
>CAXTGN010000177.1:1293-6092 GCA_964243455.1 uncultured Acidobacteriaceae bacterium | reverse complement strand
GGGACGGCGCAGGGTCCGCAGCCGAAGAGGGCCTTCTTCGTAGAGTGAGTGCGATTGCGGCAGCGGATGGGCAAGCGATCGTGTTCGCTGAGGATGAGGCAAGCCTCGGGGCATCCCTGGCCTCGTCGGCAGGCGCGATTCTTGCGTCGGCGGAGCTGGCCGAGACCGCGGACCGGAGAGTGCTCCGGGCAAAGGATGCGCGATATGCGTTTGCGCTGTGCGCACGCGAGCTGGCGCGTGATCCCTCGGAGGCGGATGAGCCGAGGATTCACCCGGCGGCTTCAGTAGACGCGAGCGCCAGGCTGGGAAAGCGCGTGCAGGTAGGAGCGGGTGCGGTTGTGGCCGCCCTGGCCGTGCTTGGCGACGATACGGTCGTGGGGAACAACGCCGTGATCGCGGAAGGTGTGACTCTGGGCAATCGGGTGGTGGTGCAGGCGGGCGCGGTTCTGGGGGCCAAGGGTTTCGGGTACGTGCGGCATCGGGAGACAGGGGAGTACCTGCTCTTTCCGCAGCAGGGTGTCCTGGTGATTGAGGACGATGTGGAGATCGGTGCGAACACGACCATCGACCGTGGGGCGCTCGACGAGACGCGGATCGGCTCCGGGACAAAGATCGACAATCTGGTGCACATCGGCCACAACTGCCGCATCGGAAAGAATGTGGTGATTGCCGCGCAGGTGGGCATTTCGGGGTCGTGTGTCGTGGAGGATGGGGCCGTGCTGGCAGGCCAGGTAGGAATCTCGGACCATTGCCGCATCGGCCCGGGCGTCATCCTGGGCGGGCAGGCGGGCGTATACCGGGGCAAGTCGGTGGAGGGTCCGGGCGAGATCTTTGCGGGGACGCCTGCGGAGCCGCTGCGAGAGCAGATGAGGGCGCTGGCACGGCTGCGGCGTTTGAGGTAGGGGTTTATGGCAGTTGTTGTGATCGGCGGCAACTCGCGCAACATCGGCAAGACCAGCGTCGTGGCGGGGCTGATTTCCGCGTTGCCGGAGTATAGCTGGACGGCGGTGAAGATCACGCAGTACGGACACGGGATCTGCTCGGCGAATGGGGAAGCCTGCGACTGTGCGACCGCCGACCATACGATTGCGGTGAGTGAGGAACGCAATCGCACCAGCGGGACCGATTCGTCGCGCTATCTGGCAGCGGGTGCCCTGCGCTCGTTCTGGGTGCGGACGCAACAAGGTGAGTTGCATGAGGCCATGCCGAGGGTGCGGCGGCTTGTGGCGGACTCCGCCATGACGATCATTGAATCAAACAGCGTGCTGCGCTTTCTGCGGCCGGATCTCGCCCTGAGTGTGCTGGATCCGAGTGTGGCGGACTTTAAGCCGTCCGCTTTGCGATATCTGGATCGTGTAAACGCGCTGGTGATGCCGGCTGATGTCGCCGGCGAGGCGAACTGGGCTGGAGTGTCGTCGCAGCTGGTGTCTGGCAAACCGCGATTCACATTTCAGGCACCGGAGTATTGTCCGCCCGCGCTGGTGGATTTTGTGCGCAAGCAGTTAGCTGCGCGGGTGCCTGCCGTTGCCTGAGCGCGCGGCAGCGACTACAAACTGCGGACGGGAAGGGTGAGCAGGTCGTGCACCAGGCCGACCTCGCGCTGCACAAAGGGTTCGGCATAGCGAACACCGGCGAGCAGGCCGTAGTGGCGCGCCGTGGAGAACATGCGCTCGCGAATGTCGTCTCCCGGGACAAAAAGGCCGTTGCCCGCAGGCTGTGTGCCGTACTGGGAGCGGTAGGCGAGCAGAGCCCCTTGGCGTGTCTCTATGTGCGACGAGATGTCGACGACAAAGGACGGGCGCACGTCGGCATAGAGGGATGCGTAGAGGATCTTGAAGGGGCGGTGCGGCGCACCGTGCTCCGCTGACAGGGCCAGGCTGGCGAGGCCGGCAGCGAAACAGGCTTCATAGCCCAGCGTGGCGGAATTGTAGTGATCGGGGTGACGCCCCTGCCAGTAGGGTAGAATGACCACGCGCGGGCGCAGCCGACGAAGGACGGCGGCGATCTTGAGGCGGTTTTCCAGCGTGTTCTGCACGTTGGAGTCGGGGAGATCCAAGGCTTCCCGATGGCTTACTCGCAGGATTCGAGCGGCGTTGGCGGCTTCCGCGGAACGCTCCGCAGCCGAGCCCCGGGTGCCGCCCTCGCCCTGTGTCAGGTCCAGGATCGCTGTGCGGGCACCCAGGGCTTCTTGCACAAGCAGGGTGCCGCCACAGGTCTGCTCCACGTCATCGCGGTGGGCGGCGATGGCAAGGACATCGACCTCGGCAGGTCCGGGCGGAGGAGCAGAGATCATTGCCTGGTCTAGTTGGCCGTGTTGGTCAGGGCGTCCATGTAGGCCACGTCGAGCACGGTTCCCTGGATGGTGATGTTGGCGTTGCTGATCTCGGAGCCGGCCGCCGGGGTGGTGCCGTTGGCTGGGTCGTAGCTGCTGGTGATCGCGCCGCCGGTGTAGAACGCGTGGATCTGACCGCCGTAGGCTGTATAGACCTTGTGGTAGTTCTGCACCCAGCAGATGCCCGTCAAGTCGCCGTAGAAGTAGAGATTGCCGTTGGTGTTGGGGTAGGCAACGGTGGTTGCGCCATTGGGCGTGACGTTCGGGATAACCATCGCTGTGGGTGTGCTGCCGCCAAGCTGAATCATGGTCAGACAGTTGATGTTGGCGCCGGTATGGGCGCGCTCGCCGACGGCGCAGTTCGTGGAGCCTGCCCAGAGCGTGTTGTCATCGGCGAAAAGCAGACGGCTGTGCGTGCCATCGGAAATCGAGACGGGATTCGCGGGGACGTAGGTGGCGAGCGGAAGGACGGTCATGAAACCGGTGAACAGGCCGTCGGCGGAAGGCGTGGTGGTGAGCGCGCCGCTCGCTGTTTGGCGGAACAGTGACTGTCCGGCCAGGTACAGATCATTTCCGTCTGAAAGCGCAACCGTGACGCCGCCGGGAATCGGTATGGGATTTGTGACGGGCAATGTGTCCAGCGGCGTGGGCGCGCTGGGGTCCAGAGGGTTGACCGTGGGAATGTTGTTATAGGTCAGTTGCGAAACCTGCAGGGCGGACACGCTGGCTGTGGTTCCGCCGCACTCGGGACCGCAATTCAGGACATAGGCCGTGGCGCCATCCAGCGAAAAGTAGGCGTTGGTAGGCCGATCGTAGTTGCCCTTGACGGGGACCACGCAGTACACCGGAAGCAGAAGCGGTTCACAGTCAACGTAACCCGGAGGAAAGATGGGCGTTGAAGTCTGGGGCAGCTGGATGACCCGGTACAGGGAATTGGAGTTGCGCGTCGTTGCCAGGATGACGGAATTGCCCGGGTTCATGACGACACGATTCACGTTCGGCAGGTTCAGGGCATAGGTTCCCGCCTGGGTTCCTGTTGCGGTGACCAGGAGTTGACCACTGGTGGCGGTCGCTCCAACGGCGCGGGTACCGTCCGGCGCAACGGCCGCGGACGTTGCGTTGGCGCCCAGGGTCACAAAAGCCGAGCCGCTGCGCTCGGCGGCGTAGTTGATGGAGGTGACGGCGCCCGTTGTGGTGTCCAGGATGTATCCCGTCTGCTGCTCGGGAAAGTTGATGATGGTGCTGGGAAAGCCGCCGGAGTAGCCCGAGATGAAGTAGGTGGGATGGGTGTTCTGCACGTTGCTGCGCAGGTCCCGCAGACCGTCCAGAATCTCAGCACCTCCTCCAGAGGTGCCGGTGCCCGTATAGGCGGCGAGCACACGCTGCTGAAGCCCGGAGGGCGGGATCGCGCGGCCGGCGAACTGGTTCTGGGTGTAGTAGTAAAGCGGGGCTCGGCAGCCTGTTACTCCGAGAACCGTGAGCAGGGTCACGAGCAGGCCCAGAGCACACTGGGCGGACACACTTCGACGATTCAACGGCAACGGCTCCCATCAACAGCAGCGCGTTCTGACACAGCGGCTGTCAACCGGAAGTATACCAGTCTGACAACGGCCAATTGCGCCCGTACCCATTGGACGAAGCGCAGTTCCGGGCGTTTTCCGCAGGTTTAGGATGGAAGGACGGAAAGGCGGGAGCGATTCATGACGGACGATCTGCTGCAGCAGCTGTTCAGCGGCCGAACGGTGCTGTGCGATGGCGCCATGGGCACGATGCTGTACGGCTGCGGCGTCTTCATCAACAAGAGCTATGACGAGCTGAATGTTACTCAGCCCGAAACTGTTCGCTCCGTACATGAGCAGTACCTGCAAGCAGGTGCGGAGGTGATTGAAACCAACACCTTCGGCGCCAACGCCCTGCGCCTGGAGCACTACGGATTGCGCGATCGTGTGCGGGAGTTCAATCTGGCCGGTGCGGCACTGGCCCGGCGCAGTGTCGAGGCCCAGCACGAGAAGCACGGTGGCGCGCAGGCGGTGGTTGCCGGGGCGATTGGATCCCTGGGGCCGGTCGGCGACATGCCTTCGGAGCAGATCCGGGCCATCTTCGCCGAGCAGATTGCTGCCCTGGTTGAAGGCGGGGCGGACCTGCTGATCGCCGAGACGATGATGTCGGTGACCGAGGCGGAGCAGGCAGTTGCGGCGGCGCGGGAGGCCGCGCCCGGTCTGAAAATCGCGGTGCTGGCCACGGTGGACGAGTCAGGCATGTGCCTGGATGGGAGTTCGGCTGCGGAGTTCGCGCGCCGTCTCACCGAAGCGGGGGCGAGTGCGGTCGGATGCAACTGCTCCAGCGGTCCTGAAGCCGTGCTGGCGGCGGTTGAGGGGATGCGCGCAGCGACTTCGCTACCCCTGGTTGCGATGCCCAACGCCGGGATGCCGCGCAATGTGGAAGGGCGGCACATCTATCTGACCTC
>CAXTGN010000177.1:0-1283 GCA_964243455.1 uncultured Acidobacteriaceae bacterium | reverse complement strand
CCTCGCCGGAGTATATGGGCAGTTTCGCTACGCGCTTCATCAAGGCCGGCGTCAGCTGGGTGGGCGGCTGCTGTGGAACGACCCCGGCGCACATCCGTGCGATGCGCGGAAGGTTGCGCGCTCTGGAAGCGCAAAGCGTGGGCGAGAATGCCATGGAGCGCTCCCATGCTGCTGTTTCGGCCACGGCACGGGAGGAAGAGGACGCCCGCAGAGTTGAGCCGCCGCCGCTGGAGGAGCGCTCTTTGGTAGGCCGAAAAATCGCGCGAGGGGAGTGGGTGACGCTTGTCGAAATAGTGCCGCCCAAAGGCTTCAACTGCGCCAAGGAGCTGGCTGGCGCCGAGTTGCTGGCGCGGCGCGGGGTAGACGCCATTAACATTCCCGACTCGCCGAGGGCGAGCGCACGCATGAGTGCGATGAGCCTTTGCGTTCAGATTCAGACCAGGGTTGACGTCGAAACCGTGCTGCACTACACGTGCCGCGACCGCAACCTGCTGAGCATTCAAAGTGATCTGCTGGGAGCCGCTTCGATCGGGCTTAAGAACATTCTGTGCTTGACGGGCGATCCGCCCAAGATGGGGGAAGGCCCGGACGCAACGGCGGTCTTCGACGTGGATGCCATCGGGCTCACGCGCATTGTGCAGGGGCTGAACCATGGTGTGGATATCTCCCGGAGTGCCGTAGGCGGGTCCACGGGCTTCACGATATCCGTCGCGGCTAACCCCGGCGTGCCGGACATCGATCATGAGGTGCGGCGGTTCGCGTACAAGGTGGAGGCCGGTGCCGAGTTTGCGATCACCCAGCCCGTTTTTGACATGCGGCTGCTTGAGCAATTTCTGCGCCGAATCGAAGGCTTCCGGATCCCGGTGATTGCCGGCATCTGGCCGCTGACGAGCCTGAAAAATGCGATCTTTATGCGCGATGAGCTCAAGGTGTCCATGCCGGAGGAGATCCTGGGACGGATGTCGCGGCACACGGAAAAGGAAGCCATGCTGGCAGAAGGCTTGGCCATCGCTCAGGAAATGCTGGCCGGCGTACGCGGCGTTGTGCAGGGCGTGCAGGTGAGCGCGCCGTTCGGCAAGTACGCCGCCGCAGCGGAGGTCTTGGGGCTCAGGGACGAGGTGGCGGTCGGTGGCTAGCTTTGAGGAGCAGTTGGCGGAGTTGGAGAAGGTCGTGGAGCAGCTGGAACGGGGGGATCTGCCGCTGGAGGACAGCGTGGGGCTGTTTGAACGCGGCATGCAGCTGAGCGAAGCCTGCAAGGGGCAACTCGCTAGCGCGGAGAGCCG